>CAUFAM010000135.1 GCA_959022875.1 uncultured Oscillospiraceae bacterium
TCTCCGGGAGCTCATCTCCAACGCCAGCGACGCGGAGGACAAGCTGGCCTACAAGTCCCTCACCGATGACAGCGTGGACGTGAAGCGCAAGGATCTGAAAATTACCATCGTCCCCAACAAGGAGATGCGCACTCTCACCGTGTCTGATAACGGCATCGGCATGACCAAGGAGGATCTGGAGAACAACCTGGGCGTCATCGCCCACAGCGGTTCCGGCCAGTTCAAGGCCAACCTCGCCGAGGACGACAAGGCCGCCGACAAGATCGATGTCATTGGCCAGTTCGGTGTGGGCTTCTACTCCGCCTTTATGGTGGCCGACCACGTCACCGTGGTGTCCAAGGCCTGGGGCAGCGACGAGGCCTTCCTATGGCAGTCCGACGGGGCCGACGGCTACACCATCACCCCCTGCGAAAAGGACGCCCCCGGCACCGACATCATTATGCACATTAAACCTAACGCCGACGAGGAGAACTACGACCAGTATCTGGAGACCTATAAATTACAGGAGCTGATCAAGAAGTACTCCGATTATATCCGCTACCCCATCGTCATGGAGGTGGAGGACTACCGCCAGAAGGAGAAGCCCGCAGACGCCGGTGAGGACTACAAGCCCGAGTGGGAGACCGTGAAGGAGTGGAAGACCCTCAACTCCATGGTGCCCCTGTGGCAGCGCCAGAAGTCCAAGGTCAAGCCCGAGGAGTATAACGCCTTCTATAAGGAGAAGTTCAACGACTGGCAGGACCCCCTGGCCGTCATCCACACCAGCGCCGAGGGCGCGGTGACCTATAAGGCCATGCTGTATATCCCCGAAAAGGCCCCCTATGACTTCTACACCCGGGAGTACCAGAAGGGACTGCAGCTCTACTCCTCCGGCGTGCTCATCATGGACAAGTGCGCCGACCTGCTCCCCGACCACTTCCGCTTTGTGAAGGGCGTGGTGGACTCCGCCGACTTCTCCCTGAACATCAGCCGTGAGGTCCTCCAGCACACCCGCCAGCTGAAGGTCATTGCCTCCGCCCTGGAGAAGAAGATCAAGTCTGAGCTTTTGAAGATGCAAAAGGACGACCGGGAGAAGTACGAGAAGTTCTGGGGTGCCTTCGGTACCCAGATCAAATACGGCGTGGTGGCCGACTACGGCGCCCACAAGGACGTGCTTCAGGATCTGCTGCTGTTCTGGTCCTCCAAGGAGGGCAAGAACACCACTCTGGCCGCCTATAAGGACCGTATGCCGGAAGACCAGCCCTTCTACTACTACGCCTGCGGCGAGAGCGTGGACAAGATCGCAAAGCTGCCCCAGGTAGAGCGCATTCTGGACAAGGGCTATGAGATCCTCTACTGCACTGAGGATGTGGACGACTTCGTCATGAAGGCCCTGGGCGAGATGGACGGCAAGCAGTTCAAGTCCGTCAATGAGGAGGACGCCCTGCCTCAGACCGAGGAAGAGAAGAAGGCCTCTGAGGAGAAGGCCGAGGCCGGCAAGGACGTGCTGGAGGCCGTGAAGGAGGCCCTGGGTGAGCAGGTCAAACAGGTTCGCATCTCCTCCATCCTCAAGTCCGGCGCCTGCTGCCTCACCGCCGACGGCCCCGTCTCTCTGGAGATGGAAAAGTATATGCGCAAGGTGGAGGGCAGCGCCCACATGAAGGCCGACCGGGTGCTGGAACTGAACCCCGACTCCGCCCCCTTTGCCGCCCTGAAGCGGGCCGTGGAGGCCGGCGACAAGGACACGGTGGCTAAGTACTCCAAGCTGCTGTACGCCCAGGCCCTGCTCCTGGCTGATCTGCCCCTGGAGGACCCCGCCGAGTATACCCAGCTGGTCTGCTCCCTGATGGTGTAACCCCTGATACAACCCGCGCGCCCCTCCGGACTTGCCGCCGGAGGGGCGCGCTTTTTTCCTTGCAATTCCAACCAAAATAGACTACAATAAGATAAAATTCCGCCCTCTTTGATCCGGGCGGTACAGGAGGTACTTTACTATGATCGCCATTGCTTCCGATCACGGAGGATACATGCTGAAGGAGCACATCAAGGCCTATCTTGCCGCCAAGGGCATCACCTGTGAGGACTTCGGCACCAACAGCACCGACAGCTGCGACTACCCCGACTTTGCCAAGCCCGCCGCCCAGGCTGTGGCCAACGGCCAGTGTGAGAAGGGCATTGTCATCTGCACCACCGGCATCGGCATTTCCATCTCGGCCAACAAGGTCAAGGGCATCCGCTGCGCCCTGTGCACCGATACCCTCACCGCGGAGATGACCCGCCGCCACAACGATGCCAACATGCTGGCCATGGGCGCAGGCATTGTGGGCCCCATGCTGGCCGAGCGGATTGTGGATACTTTCTTGTCCACCGAGTTTGAGGGGGGCCGTCACGCCCGCCGGGTGGCCAAGATGATGGAGATTGAACAATAATCCTCCTCCCCCTTGCCCCAGCACGACAAAAGGCCCTGACCATCCGGTCAGGGCCTTTTGCCTGTGTGTGTTGTAAAAGGAGAGGGAGAAATGGGAGATACAGTTTGTAGCTTGGCTACAAGGATATGATAAAAGAAATTTAAGGCAAAATCGTGACTTTCTCGTGAACTTTTTGTTAACGTTATGCCGCCATCTGCGACAAAAAGCCCCGGCTGCCTGACCGGGGCTTTTTGCCTGTGTGTTGTAAAGGAGAGAGAGAATAGAGATATGTCTTGTTCACTTGGCTACAATGACATCATAGACTAAGATTAAGGCAAAACCATGACTATAAAATGAACTTTTTGTGAATGTTTCCTGAGGGCTGCGACCGATTCCCGCTTGACTTGCATCGGGGCCGTGTGCATAATAATGGTTAATTCTTTTTTCGCAATTTCTATGTTCGAGGTGTGTTGTTCTGTGAATATAATTCTTCAGCTTTGCCTGCGGGGAGAAGACCCCACCTCTCCCCAGGTCCGCCGCCGGTGTGGAACCATCGCCGGAGGAATGGGCATTATTCTAAACCTGCTGCTGTCGGCCGGCAAGCTGCTGGCCGGACTGCTCACCGCTTCCGTGGCCATGACCGCCGACGGTCTCAACAACCTCTCCGATGCGGCCACCTCTGTGGTCACCCTCATTGGCTTTCGCCTGGCGGGGCAGGAGGCGGACGCCGACCACCCCTTCGGCCACGGGAGAATTGAATACGTCGCCGGACTGATTGTCTCCATAGCTATTCTGCTCATGGGTCTGGAAGTGGGCCGCTCGGCGGTGGACTCTCTGCTCCACGGCTCCGCCCCGGAATTTTCCCCTCTGGCGGTGGGCATTTTGTGTGCGGCCATTCTGGTAAAATTCTGGATGTTCTGGTTTAACCGGGCCCTGGGCCGGAAGATCGGTTCGGCAGCCATGGAGGCTACCGCCGCCGACTCCCTCTCCGACACCCTATCCACTGCGGTGGTTCTCCTCTCCACTCTTCTGGGGCACTTCTTCCAGCTTCACATCGACGGCCTGGCCGGACTTTTGGTGTGCGCCTTCATTTTGAAAACCGGCTGGGAGGCCGCCCGGGACACCCTGGATCCCCTTCTGGGCCGTCCCATGGATCCGGAGCTGGCCGCCGACATCGACAAGTTGGTACTAGGTCACGACAATATTTTGGGCATCCACGACCTGGTCTACCACGACTATGGCCCCGGCCGGGCCATGATGTCCTTCCATGCGGAGGTCCCCGCCGACGGCGACCTGCTGGAAATTCACGACATCATCGATCACATCGAGCGTGAGCTGAAGGCCAAGCACCACATTGAAACGGTCATCCACATGGACCCCGTGGTCTGCGACGACAGCACTGCCGCCCTGCGCAGCCAGGTGGAGGCTCTGGCCAAAGAGCTGGACCCCGCCCTGACCATCCACGACTTTCGTATGACCGCCGGGCCCATTCACACCAACATTATTTTTGATGTGGTGGTGCCCTACGGCTTCCGCCTGTCCGACAGCCAGGTGCGGGAAGCTCTGACCCAGTCCATTCACGCCCTCTCGCCCCGGTATTACGCCGTCATTCAGGTGGATCACTCCTATGTGGACGGCCGGGGCGAGACCAAGGCCTCTCCTGCCCCGTAATTCACAAATTATTCACCCAAGATCAGCAATTTGCGGTATAATAAACTATAAATTACTTAAGATGGGGTGATACTTATGCCCAAAAAGGTTTTGATCGTGGAAGACGACGGAAATATCGCAGAGCTTCTCCACCTCTATTTGGAGAAGGAGGGCTTTGAAACCCAGGTGGCCAAGGACGGCGGGCGGGGCGTGGAGCTGTTCCGCTCCTTCCAGCCCGATTTGGTGCTGCTGGACATTATGCTGCCCATTATGGACGGCTGGTCGGTGCTGAAGAAAATCCGGGAGACGGATAAAACGCCTGTCATCATGCTCACCGCCAAGGGCCAGACCGAGGACAAGGTGGCCGGACTGGAGCAGGGGGCGGATGACTACATTGTCAAGCCCTTTGAAATGAAGGAGGTCCTGGCCCGGATTCATGCGGTGCTGCGCCGGTCCGGCGTGGAGGAGGAACCCGGTGAGAAAAAGCTCACCTTTGACAAGCTGGTCATCAACCTGGACTCCTATGAGCTGCTGGTGGACAATCAGCGGGTGGATACTCCCCCCAAGGAGCTGGAGCTGCTGTTTCATCTGGCCTCCTCTCCCAACCGGGTGTTTACCCGCAACCAGCTTCT
>CAUFAM010000136.1 GCA_959022875.1 uncultured Oscillospiraceae bacterium
GAAAGGGGGATCTGGGTCTGGTTGGGGGTAACGGTGTCCGCGGCCTTAAAGGTAGGAATCACCTCATTTTTAAGTTCCGCCTTGGGGTGGGAGCGGTCCGACTCCAGGGCAGAGAGGACGGCGTGGTAGACGGCGGAGAAGACCTGACGCTCGTTGCCGAACTTCACTTCCGTCTTGGCCGGGTGGACGTTCACGTCCACGGCATTGAGCTTGGTCTCCAGGTGGAGGACACAGCCGGGAAAGCGCCCCACCATCTTCTGGTTTTTATAGGCCTCCTCCAGGGCGGCCATCATGAGCCGGGATTTTACCTGGCGGCCGTTGACAAAGAAGAACTGCCAGTTCCGGCTGCCCCGGCAGCAGGTGGGCAGGGAGACAAAGCCGGAGACGGTCATGTCCTCTCCGCTGGCCTTCACTGGACGAAAGCCCAGGGCCAGCTCCCGGCCCAGTACGGCGTAAATGGCGCTTTGGAGCTGCCCGTCCCCGGGGGTGAGCATCTCCTGCTTTCCGTCCCGGATAAACTTTACGCTCACCTCCGGGTGAGATAGGGCCACTCGCTGGACGGTGGCAAAGACGGCGGCTCCCTCGGCGGCGTCCTTCTTCATGAATTTCAGCCGGGCGGGAGTGTTGAAAAAGAGGTCGCGCACCACCATGGTGGTGCCCAGGGGACAGCCGGCCTCCTCCAGCGGGCCGTAAACGCCCCCCTCCAGGGACAGGGAGGTGCCAAGCTCCTCGTCGGCGGTGCGGGTGAGAATTTCTACCCGGCTGACGGCGGCGATGGCGGCCAGAGCCTCTCCCCGGAAGCCCAGGGTGCCGATGGCCTCCAGGTCATACTCCGTGCGCAGCTTGCTGGTGGCGTGGCGGAGAAAGGCGGTCTTCACTTCATCGGCGGGGATGCCCTTTCCGTCGTCGGTGACCCGGAGATAAGTCATCCCTCCGTGGGTAATTTCCACGGTGATGGCGCTGGCCCCGGCGTCGATGGCGTTTTCCATCAGCTCCTTGGCCACGCTGGCCGGCCGCTCCACCACCTCACCGGCGGCAATGAGGTCGGCCACATGGGAATCCAATACTTGAATGGTAGGCATAAGTTACCTCGAAAATTAAAATCGTTATCCGTTCAAATCCTGCTTCAGCTCCGCCAGGAGGTTCAGGGCCTCGATGGGGGAGAGAATGTTCACATCGGTCATCCGGAGCTTGTTGAGCACCGTCTGGCCTCCTAAATCCATGAGGGAAATCTGCTCCTGGGGGGCGGCGGCCGCCTCCACCCGGACGCAGCCATTCTCCTCCAGCTCCTGGAGGATGTCCCGGGCCCGGCGGACCACCCGTTCGGGCACCCCCGCCAGCTTGGCCACCTCCACGCCGTAGCTCTGGTCGGCCCCGCCCCGGACAATTTTCCGCAGGAAGATCACGTCAGAGCCCCGCTTTTTGGCGGCAATGTTGTAGTTCTTCACCCCGGGGATCTGGCCCTCCAGGGCGGTGAGCTCGTGGTAGTGGGTGGCAAAGAGGGTCTTGCAGCCCAGGCGCTTGCGGTCGGCGCAGTACTCCAGCACCGCCCGGGCAATGGCCATGCCGTCATAGGTGCTGGTGCCCCGGCCGATCTCGTCCAGGATGAGCAGAGACTTTTTGGTGGCGTGGTTCAAAAGGGCGGCCACCTCGGTCATCTCCACCATAAAGGTGGACTGTCCGGCGGACAGGTCGTCGCTGGCCCCGATGCGGGTAAAGATCCGGTCCACCACGCCGATGTGGGCGGACTTGGCCGGGACAAAGGAGCCCATCTGGGCCATGAGGGTGATGAGGGCCACCTGACGCATGTAGGTGGACTTACCGGCCATGTTGGGGCCGGTAATGATGGCGCACAGGTTCTCCCCTGCGTCCATGTGGGTGTCGTTGGGGACAAAGGGCGCGCCTTTGAGCACCTTCTCCACCACCGGGTGGCGGCCCTCCACAATGTTGAGGGCGTCGGAGTCGTCCACCTGGGGCATGCAGTAGCCGTTGGCGGCGGCCACGGTGGCCAGGGACATAAGTACGTCCACCTGGGCCACGGCGGCGGCAGTGGCCTGAATCCGGTCCACCTGCTGGCACACCAGCTCCTTAAGCTGGCAGAAAAGCTGATACTCCAGGGCGGTCACCGTGTCCTGGGCGGAGAGGATGGCGTGCTCCAGCTCCTTTAATTCCTGGGAAATATACCGCTCGGCGTTGACGGTGGTCTGCTTTCTAGCCCAGTCGGCGGGCACCAGGTCGATCTGGGACTTGGCCACCTCAATGTAATAGCCAAAGACCTTGTTGCTCTTGACCTTCATGTTCTTGATGCCCGTCTGCTCCTTGGTGCGCCGTTCCAGGTCGGCCAGCTTCTCCGAGGCGTGGTCGATGAGACCCCGCTGCTCGTCCACCTCAGGGCTGTACCCCTCCCGGATGAAGCCGCCCTCCCGCACGGAGAAGGGGAGCTTGTCGTCGTCCATGAGGGCCCGGTCCAGCTCCTGCCGGAGCTGGGGCAGGTCATTAAGTTCCTCCTTCAGTGAGGCGAGCAGGGCGCTGGGGCAGTGGTCCAAAAGCTCCTGGATGTGTGGGAGCTTGGCAAGGCCCCCGGACAGGGCGGCCAGATCCCGGCTGCCCGCCGAGCCGTAGACCACCCGGCCTACCAGCCGCTCCAGGTCGGTGACCTCCCGCAGGGCTAAGGATAGCTCCTCCCGGGTGATGGCGTCCTCCACCAGGTCGCCCACCGCCTGCTGCCGCCGGGCAATCTGCACCGGGGAGAGGAGGGGCCGCTCCAGCCAGCCCCGCATGAGCCGCCCGCCCATGGCGGTTTTGGTCTTGTCCAGCACCCAGAGGAGGGAACCCTTCTTGTCCTTGGAGCGGAGGGTGGAGGTGAGCTCCAACGTCTGCCGGGCGGTGAGGTCCAGCTCCATAAAGTGGCTGGAGGTATAGTACGTAAAGCTGGCAATGTGGCCAAGGTCGGTCTTCTGGGTCTCATAGAGGTAGTGGAGCAGGCCCCCGGCGGCCCGGATGGCGGCCGTGTCCCCCTGGGGGACGGTGTCCAGACCCGTTTTGAACTGCCGGGTGACCAGCTCCTGGGAAGCTTCCGGGGCAAAGGGCTCCTCCCCGGAGCGCTCACAGGAGCAGCCCAGGCGCTCCTTCAGAAATTCCCGCAGCGCCTGGTTTTCAAAGGCGGCGGGAGAGAGGACGGCCTCGGTGGGGTGGAAACGGCCCAGCTCGTTTTTCAGGTGGCCTTCCCCCTCCTCTCCGGCGGGGAGGGAGGTGGCGTACACCTCACCGGTGGAGATGTCGCACAGGCACAATCCGAAGCCCTCCTCCTGGGCCAGGATGGAGCAGATGTAGTTATTCTTGCTCTCCTCCAGCATGGAGGAGGCGATGACGGTGCCTGGGGTGATGACCCGGATGATGTCCCGGTCCACCAGCCCCTTGGCCAAAGCCGGGTCCTCGGTCTGCTCGCAGATGGCCACCTTGTAGCCCTTGGCAATGAGGCGGGCGATGTAGCTGTCGCAGGAGTGGTAGGGCACGCCGCACATGGGGGTGCGCTCCTCCGGGGGCTTGTTCCGGTCCCGGGTGGTGAGAGTCAGATCCAGCTCCTTGGACACAAGCTTTGCATCCTCGTTGAACATCTCATAAAAATCGCCCAGACGGAAGAAGAGGATGGAGTCCGGGTTCTGGGCTTTCATGTCCAGGTATTGCTGCATCATGGGGGTAATTTCTGCCATGGAGACACCGACTTTCTATCTGTCGTCTGCATGGCCGGGCCATGCAGACGAGGAGGTTACAGTTCGCTGCGCGCCCCAAGGGGGCACTTGCAAACTGAGAAGTGTTTTTTCGGACGGCAAAGCCGCCGAAAAAACGATCTGATTTTCTTTTGCCGCCTGCGGGCGGCAAAACTCCCTGGGGGAGGGCTTTTATGGGCAAAGCCGCCAAAAAAGCGCACATTTATGGGAAAAATGATATACCAAAAGGATTGAACACCAAATAAATTACAAAACGCAATCAAATTTTGTGCCTGTGGGAGCTCAGACCAGCTCCCCGAAGAGGGACCACTTGTTGGCGTCGGTGATCTTCACGTCCCGGAACTGGCCCAGAGCGCTCTTGTCGCCCACCACGCGCACCAGGCGGTTGCCGGGGGTGCGGGCGGTGAGGTCCCAGCGCTCGTCGTCGCACAGTCCGTCAATGAGGCAGCGCACCGTCTTGCCGATGTAGGCCTGGTGCTTCTCCTCAGAGATGGCGTCCTGAAGGGCGGTGAGGCGGTTGAAGTTTTGGAGCTTCTCCTCCTTGCTCATGGGGTCGTCCATCTCGGCGGCGGGGGTGCCGGGGCGGGGGGAGAAGATAAAGGTGAACAGGGCGTCAAAGCGCACCTCTTCCAGCACCTTCAGGGTGTCCTCAAATTCCTCGGTGGTCTCCCCGGGGAAGCCCACAATGACGTCGGAGGTGAGGACGATGTCGGGAATGAGAGTCTTCACGGCCCGGATTTTTTCCAGATACTGCTCCCGGGTATGGCGGCGGTTCATCACCTTTAGAACCCGGTCGTTGCCCGCCTGGAAGGGCAGGTGCAGCACGGGGGCCACCTTTTCACACCGGGCCATGGTCTCAAAGAGCTTCTGGGTGGCGTCCTTGGGGTGGGAGGTCA
>CAUFAM010000137.1 GCA_959022875.1 uncultured Oscillospiraceae bacterium
GCCTTCAGGCAGTTCAAAATCTTGCCCCGGACGGGCATGATGCCCTGATACTCCGCGTCACGGCTGAGTTTCACGCTGCCCATAGCCGAGTCGCCCTCCACGATGTAGAGCTCCCGGCGGGAGACGTCCTTGGTGCGGCAGTCCACAAACTTCTGCACCCGGTTGGAGATGTCCATGGAGCCGGTGAGCTTCTTTTTGATGTTCAGGCGGGTTTTCTCGGCGTTTTCCCGGGCCCGCTTGTTGATGAGCACCTGCTCGCCGATCTTCTGGGCGTCCATGGGGTTTTCGATGAAGTAGACTTCCATCTGGCTGCGGAGAAATTCCGTCATGGCCTCCTGGACAAACTTGTTGTTGATGGCCTTTTTGGTCTGGTTTTCGTAGCTGGTCTGGGTGGAGAAGTTGTTGGAGACCAGCACCAGGGCGTCCTGAATGTCCTGGAAGGCTATTTTGCTCTCGTTCTTGGTGTATTTATTCTGGCTCTTCAGATAGCTGTCAATGGCGGAGACGAAGGCGGAGCGCACCGCCTTGTCGGGGGAGCCGCCGTGCTCCAGCCAGGAGGAGTTGTGGTAGTGCTCGATGACCTGGACTTTATTGGAAAAGCAGAAGGAGACGGACAGCTTGACCTTATATTCCGGTTTGTCCGCCCGGTCCCGGCCCTTGCGCTCGGTCTGCCAGAAGACGGGCAGGGTGAGGGCGTCCTCTCCGGCCAGCTCAGAGACATAGTCCTGAATGCCGTTTTCATAGCGGTAGTCGGTGGTCTCAAATTTTCCGCCCACCTGCTTGCGGAAGCGAAAGGTCACCCCGGCGTTGACCACCGCCTGGCGCTTCATCACGTCCTGGTAGTACTCGGGGGGGATATTGATGTCGGTAAAGACGTCCAGGTCGGGCTTCCAGCGGATGATGGTACCCGTCTTTTTCCCCTTGTCGGTGGGTTCTTTTTTCAGCCCTCCGATGTTTTCACCCTTTTCAAAGTGGAGGGAGTATTTAAAGCCGTCCCGCCACACGGTGACGTCCATATATTCGCTGGCGTACTGGGTGGCGCAGGAACCCAGGCCGTTTAGGCCCAGGGAATACTCGTAATTGTCGCCAGAGAGGTTATTGTACTTACCTCCGGCGTACAGCTCGCAGAAAACCAGCTCCCAGTTATACTTCTGCTCCTTCTCGTTCCAGTCCAAGGGACAGCCGCGGCCCTGGTCCTCCACCTGAATGGACAGATCCTCAAAGCGGGTAACGGTAATGAGGCTGCCGTGGCCCTCCCGGGCCTCGTCAATGGAGTTGGACATGATTTCAAAGACCGCGTGTTCGCAGCCCTCCAGACCATCAGAGCCGAAAATAACACCGGGACGCTTGCGCACCCGGTCGGCGCCCTTCAGGGCGGAGATGGCATCGTTGCCGTAGTTGTTGGTTTTCTGGGCCATAATGTCGATTCCTCACAATTCAAAGCCGTTCCATACGGAACGGAAAATCTCACAAACATACATAATAATATTACCAGATATTGAATAAAAAAGTCAAGAACAGGGCAGTGGTTGTGGAGACGGTGCATAAACAGGGAGTTTCTGCAAAAGATGGAGGCGAGGAGGAAGAGAAATGGAGTGCTTTCAGGTCATTGAATCAGAAGAAGGAATTGAAGCGGCTATTTTGAGAGGGCTGGCCCTTCAGGGAGGACTGTCCGGGCAGCAGTGCAGTGAACGCCACTCGGCTTTGCTGGTGCTGTCGCCCAGAGCGGTGCTGGAAGGGCGAACATCGCCCATCGTGTGCCGCACCGTGCTGCTGCCCGGCAGTGACGCTGAGGCGCTAAGACAGGTGCGTGCCGCCAGCGCCGTCAGCTATGGCCCCTCGCCCCGGGATAGCCTGACCATTTCCAGCCGGGAGGAAAACCAGATGTGGGCCACGCTCCAGCGGGAAATCGTGACATTGCAGGGGCATGTGTTGGAGCGGCAGGAGTTTTCCATCCCATTGGTGCGCCGGGGGGAGGAGATGTCTGCTCTGGCAGCGGCAGGGGCGCTGCTGTTGCTGGGGGTGCCGCCCGGGGAAGTGGGGCACGGCCTGAGTTTGTAAGCAACTGGAAAACAAAGCCATTCCAGCCTTCGCATATGCTGGCAAATCTTGCGGATAATAACCCTGTCTAAGGAATTTCAACCACAGGAGGCAAAATATAGATGAAAGCAACTGGCATTGTCAGACGAATCGACGATCTGGGCCGCGTGGTCATTCCCAAAGAGATTCGAAGAACCATGCGCATTCGAGAGGGCGACCCATCACCGATAACATGGTCATGGTTAGAAGAATTCTGTTTTGGCATGCTGGATTTGAACAATAGGAAGGGTTGGTAGTGGTGCATAGTCACCAAAAATTTCCTAACAACGATACATATTCGAGAAGGCCAAAAAATCCTGCACAAATGGAGTTTGTGCAGGATTTGCAAGGGTTGTGTGGGAAAAGAACTGTCTCCGTGTTGTCAGCGAGGGCGGAATTTGTTGTGCAGGGTGACGGAAAAAATAGCTGACGGCCCCTGACGCCCAAGAGTCGCGCGGCCGCCGGCCGATTAGCGTGAGACGAACAGAAACACCGAACAGACCGTCCGGTGTTCCTGTCAAACTTATTCTGCCCGGAAGGCTGGAAAAGCGGCCTCCCAAAGGAAATGACGATCATTTCGCCATATCATCAATGCGCGAAATGGCCTTGGAAAAGCTCGGATTTCCAAAGCAGGAAAATTAAGATGAAGTTAATCAAGAAACAAAAATTCTATGTAATCCTGCGGCATTGGTTTCCGGAGTTACCACCACGTAGCTGACAATATCAGGGTTACAGCTTCCGCTACCTTTTTTCGTCTTATTCTCTGTGTAGAACTTGGGCCCAACATGGATAGTCTGATTTTTAGGTGTATTGAATCGCCATTTATGTTCGTGGCCGGCGAGAACAGTGGTTGCTTGATTGCCCAGAATTGTTCTACACGCCGTTTCAAACTTATTCTGATCTAATTGCTGACTATCCCGTAAATCTTTGAGGCTGGAGAGAAACACACGGTGAAATTCTGTTTCTACAGTGAGGCGCGCCAAAATCTCAGTCAGGGAACTGATGTCCGCCCTCAGTGCCGACTTGAGAAATTCGCTGGAATACTGTTGTGACAACAGAGCCTGAAGGTCCAGCAGCTGTTTTGCCTGAGCGCAGGACAGGGGATCAATATACGTGCGTCCACCTCGGCAGCTGGCGGTAGAGATCATATGGGTCAATAGATCAATGTAGCCATCATATTGGGATTGGGTAATGTTTTGCTTTTGTATAAATTTGTGGACTTCGTATCTGTCGGCAAAATAGTCGATTTGATAATCCGGCGCATGATGCATGAGAACGACATAATGACAGATGGGCTCTGTGCTGTGCCAGGGTACGGTTTTCATAAGCCGGGACAGCTTCTCCAGGTTGATCTCTACTTTGTTGTTCTGCTTGGCGTTTGCCTGGGAGCAGGTGTTGAGCAAGGCGGCTTTCAGGTTCAGATGTTTGTAGTCCCGGATTTCGTTGAGGTCGTTTTCCAGAAGCTCGTCAATGGGGGCATCCAGGAAGTTGATGAGAAACTCAATGTAGTAGGTGAATTTGGACATGGTGCCGCCGGAATCCCCCGCGGGGAGCGCGTTTTTGATTTCACGCGCCCCTGTTTCGACCAGAACATCGCTCATGGCGGTATAGTCGTGATTTCCGGTCACCACCATGATCCGCCTCTTCCAGTCGTGAGACAAGATCCGTACCCCGCTGTCAAGCAGGGTGGCCCAGAGGTGAATGGCCGCCTCCTGAAGAAACCTGCCGATCCGCCGGTATTTTGCCTGGGCGTCCGAAGCGTGTTGGGAAGCCTGTACGATATCGCCGGTCACGGCGAGAAGATCGATTTGCCCCCAATACAGAGAAGCGATGTTCTTACAAAACTTCTGACAAATGCACCCGCCCGGAGCCCACCTGTTGTCATCCCCAATATGGAGGTCTGTGATATGAAGAATAGAGGAGGGGACGCTTGCTTGTACGGGCCTGATGTAGCTGCAATCGAACCGGTAATCAATCAGTTCGGCATAATCCTGCCGCAGGGCCTCCCACAGGCGGTGGCGTAAAAAGAGGACTTTCAGCGCTGCCGCTTGCTCTTCCCCGGAGGACAGAAGATCGCCCTCCTTTTTTTTCGGGTAGTCCAGGAGTAAATAGAAATTCCGGTCGCCCTCATCCTGGTGGCCTTCCTGAAAATAGGGAAATTCAAAAATCAGGTAAGTGTGATTTGTGGTCTGTGTTGACTGCTGGGCTGTTCCATTGATGTGCTTGATGCCCTCTGCCAATTGGGATGGGCAGGAGAAAGTCAGGGTGGTGCAGGTGTCTGCCGGACCGGGAATCTCATAGGAGAGGTTAGCCGAAGCGGAGAATTGTTTGATGATGCTGTTCAGCTCTGAAATTTTCAGATTGAAATTGGCCAATAAACCTGCTTCGCCGTCTACCACATATCCGCTTCGGGCAATGAGCTCTGTCATCT
>CAUFAM010000138.1 GCA_959022875.1 uncultured Oscillospiraceae bacterium
AGCGAGGTGGCCGGCCTGCACATCGACCAGGTGGTGATCGGCTCCTGCACCAATGGGCGCATCCAGGACCTGCGGGAGGCCGCTGCTATTCTGAAGGGGAAAAAGGTGGCGGAAAATGTGCGCTGCATCGTCATCCCCGCCACCCAGGAGATCACCCTCCAAGCCATGAAGGAGGGGCTGCTGGAGATCTTCATCGCCTCCGGCTGCGCTGTCTCCGCCCCCACCTGCGGCCCCTGCCTGGGTGGACACATGGGCGTCATGGCGGAGGGGGAGCGCTGCGTCTCCACCACCAACCGCAACTTTGTGGGCCGCATGGGGCATGTGCAGTCGGAAGTCATCCTGGCCTCTCCCGCCGTGGCCGCCGCCTCTGCAGTGGCCGGCTGCGTGGCCGACCCCCGCATCTAAAGCGAACGGCGCCTCAGGCGCAATGGGGAATATAAGGTCCCGAACTCCTCATTCCTAATTCTTAATTTGAAAGGATCGACGAACCAATGAAGGTTTACAAATACGGTGCCAACGTGGACACTGACGTCATCATCCCCGCCCGGCACCTGAACGACCCCTCTCCCGCGGCCCTGGCCTCCCACTGCATGGAGGACATCGATAAGGACTTCGCTTCCACCGTCCAGCCCGGCGACATCATCGTGGCCGGTCCTAACTTTGGCTGCGGCTCCAGCCGTGAGCACGCCCCTCTGGCCATCAAGTCCTGCGGTGTGAAGTGCGTCATCGCCCCCTCCTTTGCCCGCATCTTCTACCGCAACGCCATCAACATTGGCTTCCCCATTGTAGAGTGTCCCCAGGCGGCGGAGGAAATCCAGCCCGGTGATGAGGTGGACGTGGATTTTTCCACGGGGATTATCACCGACACCACCCAGGGCAAGACCTGGCAGGCTGCGCCCTTCCCGGAATTCATTGAGGGCATCATCAAAAGCGGCGGCCTGCTCAACTCCCTGAAAGAGCGGGGGGTAGCGAAATGAACTATAAAATTGCGCTGATCCGGGGCGACGGCATTGGCCCCGAGGTGGTGGGCGAGGCCGTCAAGGTCATGGACGCCATCGGTGAGAAGTTTGGCCACACCTTTACTTATACCGACGTTTTGATGGGCGGCTGCGCCATCGACGCGGTGGGCAAGAGCTATCCCGATGGGACGGCTGAGGCCTGCAAGGCCTGCGACGCCGTCCTGCTGGGCGCGGTGGGCGGACCCAAGTGGGGCCACTCCACCGACCCCAACCAGCGGCCGGAGACCGCCCTGCTGTCCATCCGCAAGGATCTGGGGCTTTACGCCAACCTGCGCCCCGCGGCCCTGCGTCCCGCCCTGGCGGAGGCATGTCCTCTGAAGAAGGAAACGGCGGAAAAGGGCATTGACCTGATGATCGTCCGGGAGCTTACCGGCGGCATCTACTTCGGCAAGCGGGAGCGCTATCAGACCGAGGACCGGGGCGAGGAGTGCGCCGACCGTATGGCCTACTCCGAGATGGAGATTGAGCGCATTGGCCGCCGGGCCTTTGAGCTGGCGCGGCTGCGCGGCAAGAAGGTGGCCAGCGTGGACAAGGCCAACGTGCTGGAGACCAGCCGCCTGTGGCGGGCCGTTATGCACCGCCTGGCGGAGGAGTATTCCGATGTGCAGTATGAGGACGTGCTGGTGGACAACGCTGCCATGCAGCTGGTCCGGGATCCCGGGCAGTTTGACGTGGTGGTCACCGAAAACATGTTCGGCGACATTCTCTCTGACGAGGCCAGCATGATTACCGGCTCCATCGGCCTTTTGCCCTCCGCTTCCATTGGTGACCAGGCTCCCGGACTCTATGAGCCCATCCACGGCTCCGCTCCGGACATCGCCGGCCAGGACAAGGCCAACCCCATTGCCACCATCCTGTCCGTGGCCATGATGTTCCGCTACTCCTTCAACCTGCCCCAGGAGGCCAAGGCCATTGAGGATGCGGTGGACGCGGTCCTGAACGAGGGCTGGCGCACCGCCGACATCGCCAAGGCAGGGGAGCAGGCGGTGGGCACCGTCCGCATGGGCGAGCTCATCCGGCAGCATCTGTAAGACAAAACACCACCGGCCACGGCTGGCGGTCAAATGTCTATTTTGCATTTTGAAAAGGGGAGCTGTGTCACAGCCCCCCTTTTTTTATGCCCTTTTCCTAAAAATGAGAAAATTCTGCAAATTTCCAATTTACCTCTTGCATTTTTGGGCCGGCACACATATAATAATGCGTGCATGATTTAAGTTACGGGAGGAATTTTGGCATGAAGGAACTTTCCAAGCTGGCCCTGGGCGTGGAGCCCTCCACCACCATGGCCATTGACAGCATGTTCAAGCAGATGAAGGCGGAGGGCCTGGACGTCATCGGCTTTGGCGCCGGTGAGCCCGACTTTGCCACCCCTGACCACATCAAACTGGCCGGTATTGCCGCCATTCACAATAACGACACCAAATACACCCCCTCCGCCGGTACTCTGGAGCTGCGTAAGGCCATCTGCCAGCGGCTGCGTGTCCAACGGTGCCAAGTCCTGCGTATATGAAGCCCTCCGGGCCCTGGTGAACCCCGGTGACGAGGTCATTCTGCCGGCGCCCTACTGGGTGAGCTACATCGAGCTCATCAAGATGGTAGGCGGCGTGCCCGTGGTCATTGAGACCCGTGAGCAGGATCAGTTCAAGCTGACCGCCCAGGAGCTGCGGGAGGCCATTACCCCCAAGACCAAGTGCATGATTCTGAATAACCCCTCCAACCCCACCGGCATGATGTACAGCCGTAAGGAGCTGGAGGAGATCGCCAAGGTCTGCGTGGAGGAGGACATCTACGTCATTTCCGACGAGATCTACTTCCAGCTGGTCTATGATGATGAGAAGTTTGTGAGCTTCGCCTCCATCAGCCCCGAGGCCAAGGAGCGCACCCTGATCATCAACGGCGTGTCCAAGTCCTACGCCATGACCGGCTGGCGAATCGGCTATGTGGCTGCCAACCCCCAGGTGGCCAAGGTCATTTCCAATTACGTCAGCCACTGCGCCGGTTCCCCCTGCGCCGTGTCCCAGAAGGCCGCTCTCACCGCCTACACCGCCTCCCAGGAGATGGTAGAGACCATGCGCCGTGCCTTTGAGCGCCGCCGCAACTACATGGTGGAGCGCATGAACCAGATCGAGGGCGTCAGCTGCATCCGCCCCCATGGCGCCTTCTATGTGATGATGAACATTGAGAAGCTCATCGGCAAGGAGATGCACGGCACCGTTATCAAGGACGCCGACGACTTCGGCAACCTGTTCCTGAAGTACGGCAAGGTGGCCGTGGTGCCCGGCACCGGCTTCGGCGCCCCCAACTTTGTCCGCTGGTCCTATGCCACCTCCCGGGCCAACATCCAGGAGGGTCTGGACCGTCTGGAGCGCTTCCTCAAGGGCGAGGTCATCTGAGTTTTTTGACAGAAACGATTCCCCCGGCTTATGGCCGGGGGAATTTTTTGTATTAGCCGCCGTGGGGGAGAAGGGAAATGCAAAAGTTCTGTAAATTTTCCCGATGGGAGTGGCGAAAAAGGCGAATTTGGTCTATAATGGAACTCGGTAAGTCCGCACGCCCGGAAGGGGTGTGGGGAGAGAGATTAAATCGTCGAAAGAGAAGGTTGTGCCCATGTCTACAAACCGTTATGAAAGCCCCCTGTCCTCCCGCTATGCCAGCGATGCCATGCAGTATATTTTTTCCGCCGACAAGAAGTTTTCTACCTGGCGGCGGCTCTGGGTCGCCCTGGCCCGGGGAGAGATGGAGCTGGGGCTCCTGGTCACCCAGGAGCAGGTGGACGAGCTGGAGGCCCACATCACCGATATTGACTATGAGAAGGCCGCCCAGTGGGAGAAGAAGCTGCGCCACGACGTGATGGCCCATGTCCACACCTACGGGGAGCTGTGCCCCAAGGCTATGCCCATCATCCATCTGGGCGCCACCAGCTGCTATGTGGGGGACAACACCGATGTGATCCTCATGAAGGAGGCCCTGGAGCTGGTGCGGGACAAGCTCATCCGTGTGCTGGGCCACCTGTCCAAGTTTGCCGAGGAATATAAGGCCCTGCCCACCCTGGGCTTCACCCACTTCCAGGCCGCCCAGCTGGTCACCGTGGGCAAGCGGGCCACCTTGTGGATGAATGAGCTGCTCATGGACCTGGAAGAGGTGGAGCACCGCATCGCCAGCCTGAAGCTGCTGGGCTCCAAGGGCACCACCGGCACCCAGGCCTCTTTCTTGGAGCTGTTTGAGGGTGACCATGAAAAGGTAAAGGCCCTGGAGGAGAAGATCGCCCGGGAGATGGGCTTTGACGGGGTGGTCCCTGTAAGCGGCCAGACCTATTCCCGGAAGATGGACTACAACGTGGTTTCTACCCTGTGCGGCATTGCCCAGAGCGCCAGCAAGTTTGCCACCGACCTGCGCCTGCTGTGCCACCTGAAGGAGGTAGAGGAGCCCTTTGAGAAGAACCAGATCGGCTCTTCCGCCATGCCCTACAAGCGCAACCCCATGCGCT
>CAUFAM010000139.1 GCA_959022875.1 uncultured Oscillospiraceae bacterium
CCGGCCCCGTTTCTCGCGCTTTTAGTCCGCATTCCGTTGACGGCTCCGGCGTCTTGTCGGAATTTTATTTCGAATCAATAGTCGAAACGCGCAGCGTGATCTCCTCCAGCACATCCAGCAGCTCAGAGGCAGAGAGGTTGCCCTTCTTCTTCCCCTTCTCAATGAGCTCAGAGAGCTTCTCCGCCCCCTGGACGCCCTCCACCACCTTCATGATCTCGACCTTGCCGGCCTCCATCCGGGCACGGATGTCGGTCTGCTTGTCCATTTTTACCTTCTGCTCGGCAGTGATGGTATGTTCTTTCTTCACGCTCATGGTCTCTCCTCCAAATATGCTTTCTTTTGTTGATATTGTCTCTGAGCGGCCAGGAGCAGCTCGTCTCCCTGCTCTCCTCCCCTGCGCAGCAGGGCCTGACCGCGGATGATTGCTATGTAATCTCCAATGGATTGGGTACTGTTGGCCGTGTTTTCCGGCTTTTCGGCTACCTGGGCCAGATGGTTCATCTCCTCGGGGGTAAAGTGCTCGGCCAGGGCAGCCAGACTGGTGGACAGCCCTTCCTCTCCCCGGCTGTGGAGCAGGTCAAAGGCCCGGCCCAGCAAAGGCGAGGAAAATTCCTCTCCCCGGATTCCGTCCATCTTGCCCACAAGCCCCGGGTCCAGCATCAGAAGCCGGATGAGTCCCTCCTCCGCCAGGGCGGAGCGCACGTCTTCATACCGAAGCTCCCGCTGTCTGGGCTGGCACTGGGCGGCAGGGGCCAGTTCCCGGCGCTCCTGCTGCTTTTTTTCCCGGCGCAGCCGCCCCTTCAGGGCCCGGTCCACTTCCAGCTTCATGGTTTCCGGCGTTACCCCCACCCGCTGGGCGGCGTGTCCGCCGTAAATCTCCCGTTCCACCGCACTGGGCAGTGTGGCCAGAAGCTGGGCCGCCTCCTGGAGGAAGGCCACCTTCTGTACGTCGTCCGTGAGGTCAAACTTCTTCTCAATCTGGGCCAGGCGGTAATCCACCTGGTTTTCGCTGCGGTCCAGCAGCCGTCGGAAGGCCTCCGGCCCATTCTTCTTGATGAGCTCGTCGGGATCCTTGGCCCCCTGCATACGCAGCACCCGCACCTTCAGCCCTGCCTTTTCCAGCAGCGGGATGGCCCGCTGGGCGGCAGCCACCCCGGCTCCGTCCCCGTCATAGGAGATGACGGCCTCTTTAAAATACCGGGACAAAAGCTGGGCGTGCTCCTCGGTAAGGGATGTGCCCAGGGAGGCCACGGCGCTGTCAAAGCCCGCCTGGTGGAGGGCAATGGTGTCCATATACCCCTCGGTGAGGATCACCCGCCCCTCCTTGGAGGTCTTGGCAATGTTCAGGGCAAAGAGGTTGCGGCTTTTATTGTAGACGGGGGTGTCCGGAGAGTTGAGGTATTTGGGGGTGGAGTCGTCCATGACCCGCCCGCCAAAGCCGATGACATTGCCCCGCACATCGATGATGGGGAACATCACCCGGTTGCGGAAACGGTCATAGATCCGCCCATCCTTGTTGCTCACGGCCAGACCCGCGTCCAGCAGGTCCCGCTTGTCATAGCCCTGGACGGTCATCTCACGAATGAGAGCGTCCCAGCTGTCCGGGGCAAAGCCCAGGCCAAAGCGGGTGAGGGTTTTTCGGGAGAGCCCCCGGCGGCGCAGGTAATCCAGGCCCTGGGCCCCCTCCGGGCTGTTGAGCCATCGGTAAAAGGCCTGGGCGGCCTTTTTGTTCATCTCCAGGATCTTCTCCCGGCGCTCCCGCATGCCCGCGGAGGAGCTCCCCATCTCCGGCATGGCCATCCCGGCCCGTTTGGCCAGCACCGCCACCGCTTCCCGGAAGGGGAGGTTTTCCAGCTCCATCACAAAGTTGATGACGCCGCCCCCCTTGCCGCAGCCAAAGCACTTATAAATCTGCCGGTCGGGCACCACATGGAAGGAGGGGGTCTTTTCGCTGTGGAAGGGACAGCAGCCCCAATAGCTGCTGCCTTTCTTGGTCAGGCGCACCGATTCCCCCACCAGATCCACAATGTCGGTGCGGGCCACCAGCTCGTCCAAAAATCGCTCCGGTAAGGGCAAGGCACCCGCCTCCTCTCATAAATGTTGGGGATATGCCCTATTTGTAACCGAATCAGTACAAAATTATGCTATTTCAGGGTCCAGCCCATGGGAATGAACAGCTCCTTATACCGCTCCACTGCGAAGGGATCGGTCATACCGGCGATGTAGTCGCACACCGCCCGATCCACCCCTTCCTCCTCCCGGATGGCCTGAAAATCGGCAGGCAGCTGGTCGGGATCCTTCCGGTAGTAGTCAAACAGCCGCCGGAGCATCTCCTGGGCCTTGCCCTCCTCCCCCTTGGCCAGAGGATTGGTATAGACGCTGTCAAACATGAACTGCTTCAAAATCTGCATGGCCTCGCCCACATCGGGAGACTGGCAGATCTCATCCCGGTCCCGGCTTGCCTCAATGGCATCCTTCACCAGGGCGTCAATGCGCTCTCCATGGGTAAAACCCAGCACATGGGACACCCCAAGGGGAATGTCCATGGGGTAGATGACCCCGCCCCGCAGGGCGTCTTCAATGTCGTGGTTGATGTAGGCGATGTGGTCGGCCAGACGCACCACCTGGCCCTCCAAGGTGGCTGCCGGGGTACCCTTGGTGTGGCAGGCTATGCCGTTTCGCACCTCCCAGGTGAGGTTCAGGCCCTCCCCGTTTTTCTCCAGCCGCTCCACCACCCGCACCGACTGGCGGTAGTGGGCAAAGCCGCCGGGCATGACCTCATTCAAAAGCCGCTCGCCAGCATGGCCGAAGGGGGTGTGACCCAGATCATGACCCAGGGCGATGGCCTCGGTGAGGTCCTCGTTGAGGCCCAGGGCACGGGAGATGGTCCGGGCAATGCGGCTCACTTCCAGGGTGTGGGTCATCCGGGTGCGGTAGTGGTCTCCCTCCGGTTGGAGAAAGACCTGGGTCTTGTGTTTCAGGCGGCGGAAGGCCTTGGAATAGACAATCCGGTCCGTGTCCCGCTGGAAAGGGGTGCGCACGTCACACTCCGCTTCCTCCCGCTCCCGACCCCGGGTCTGGGAAGAGCGGCAGGCTCGCGGAGAGAGGATAGCCTCCTCCCGCTGTTGGAGCTGTTCGCGCAGTGTCATAGACAGTCCTCCTTTCAAATTCGGCCTTTTCTCCTTATACTTTTAACTTATACGAAATATGTCCGCAAATTCCTCTTTTTCATGGCACTCTTTTTCACAAAATTTTCGACAAATTTAGGGCTTGCACTGGCCGCAGGGTTGGTAGCCCTGCTCAATCAGCGCCTCCCGGCTCTCTCCGGTCTCCTCCCGGTTCTGGGGCTTCATGGCCGCTACACTGGAACAGTCAGGCAGATGGAAGCGCATGGTATTGTTGTTGAGGATATAGGTCAGGCCGCTCTGGGACGGCTCCTGCTGGCCAGAGGAGCTCTCCTGAGACTGACTTTCCGAACCGGAGGAATCCGGCTGCTGGGCGGCCGCAGGCTCATCCCCCTCCAGCCAGCTCTCCCCGGTGGCATAGTCGATGACCACCCCGGGCTGAACGTTGTAGACGTAGACGTTGAAGCACACGCCTTCGCCTCCGTCCTCCACGGACAGGGCCTCCATCTGTACACCCCGGGCTACCAACTCGCTGTCAGAAAAAATGGGGGTCACCTGGTAATACACATGGTTGCCCGTGTCCTCCACATAGTCGGCCACCTCATTTTCAAAGGGGAGCATGCCGGTCACGTTGAGATACCGGGTTCCGGTGATGAGATTTTCCTCGTTGGCGTTCTCCCCGGTGAGCTGATAGCCGATGAGGTGGCAGCGGTTATAGAGGTACTTGCCCTCCACACAGTCATACTTGGCCAGGTGCCAGCCGCTGGGCTTCACCTGCCCGATCTCCCCCCGCTCCTCCGTGGGCATGGTGTCAAGGCCCACCGTGGCCCGGGCCGTTCCGCACCGCCCCAGCCAGTCCAGAGCGCTGTACTCCTCCACCGGAAACTCCTCCAGTTCCTCCTGGGTAAAGGTGGGGACATTCCCCTCCAGCTCCACATAGGCCTGGCCGCCGTAGGCGGGAACCTCCTCCAGGGAAAAGGTGCTCTGGCTCTGGGAAAGCTGGCAGGCGGTCAGGGATAAGAGCAGCAGCAGGGTAAGCAGGGTGTTGGTCAGGCGTTTCATTTGGTTCCTCCTATTGAATCGGTACCATCCGTCCCGCAGGACGGCTGGGGAAAAAATTCCGCCGCGCCCGGCGTCAGGCGCGGCGGAGTGCTGTCAATGTGCTTTAGGCTTTCTTCTTGCCCGCCCCCACCAGGATATACACCAGGGAGGCAACGGCCAGCATATAGGGGTAGAACAGACAGGGAATGATCTCAAAGGCAGACACGGTGCTGCCCAGGGACACGGCAGTGGACACTGCGATGAGCATCTGGGCGCCGTAGGGGATGATGCCCTGGAAAATGCAGGAGAAGGTATCCAGCAGGGAGGCGGAC
>CAUFAM010000140.1 GCA_959022875.1 uncultured Oscillospiraceae bacterium
CCACTACCGGGCTCACTTCATTAAGCGCCTGCGGGAGCATACCCCTGCCATCCACGGGGACTTTTCCGGCGGGCGGGAGAAGATGGAACTGGAGTATGAGACGGTGTCCTCCGTCCGGGACCCCCTGGCATCCCCCCGGGACATCCTTCCCCAGCTGCTGGACCACCAGGAGCGCCACCGCCAGGCGGAGCTGGACAGCCGCCAGTGCCTGTCCGGCCCCCACAAAGATGACCTCACCGTCTATTTGGACGGGCAGAGCGCCAAAACCTACGCATCCCAAGGCCAGGTGCGCACCGCCGCCCTGTCTTTAAAGCTGGCCCAGCGGGAAATCTTTCAGGCGGACACGGGCGAGTGGCCGGTGCTGCTGCTGGATGATGTGCTCTCGGAGCTGGACGGAAAGCGGCAGTGCTTTGTCCTCAACCACATCAAGGGCGGGCAGGTGTTCATCACCTGCTGCGAGGAGGAAAAGCTGGAGGGCCTGGAGCAGGGCAAGAGCTTCCAGATCCAGAAGGGAACGCTGAGGTGAAAAGGAGAAACCATGTATCTGCACCTGGGACAAGCAGTTATGATTCCCGATGGGGAAGTCCTGGCCGTCTTTGATCTGGACAACGCCAGCTGGGCCTATAAGACCCGGGAGTTTTTGGAACGGGCGGAGCAGGAGGGCCGGGCCGTCTGGCTGACGGACGACCTGCCCCGATCCTTTGTACTCACACAGCGCGCCGGGGGAGAACCCATGGTCTACATCTCCCCTCTTTCCGCCGGAATTTTAAAAAAACGGCTGGAAAATGATTCTGTGGAGTAATTTTAAACGAGTATATAACGGAGAGTTGAGAAAGGAGAGGTGAGAAACCCCTTCTCCCCCCTCCCTTCTCAATTCTTCCAACAGGCTGAAACCGGAGGTAAACTATGTCTGAAGAACGCAGCGAATTAAATACCACACAGACCGACCACGAGTATGGCGGGTCGGAGATTCAGGTACTGGAGGGGCTGGAGGCGGTCCGGAAACGTCCGGGCATGTACATCGGCTCCACCTCGGAGTCGGGCCTGCACCACCTGGTCTATGAGATCGTGGATAACTCCATTGACGAAGCCCTGGCCGGATACTGCAAGGATATTACCGTCACCATCAATCCGGGCAACACCATTACCGTCACCGACAATGGCCGCGGCATCCCCGTGGACATCCAGCCCCAGACTGGACGGCCCGCTCTGGAGGTAGTCTTTACCATCCTCCATGCCGGCGGCAAGTTCGGCGGCGGCGGGTATAAGGTCTCCGGCGGCCTGCATGGCGTGGGCGCCAGTGTCGTGAACGCCCTGTCCGAGTGGCTGGAGGTGCAGGTGCACAAAAACGGCCAGATCTATGAGATGAAGTTTGCCCGGGGCAAGATTACCCAGGAAATGACCATCGTAGGCAAGACCGACCACAGCGGCACTACCGTCACCTTCAAGCCCGACCCCGAGATGTTTGACACGGTGGAGTATAACTACGAGACCCTCCATACCCGCATGCGGGAGGAGGCCTTCCTCAACGCGGGCCTTCGCATCCAGACCGTGGACCTGCGCCCCGGCCAGGAGCAGGAGGACGACATGTGCTATGAGGGGGGCATCCGGGAGTTTGTCTCCTTCCTCAACAAGAACAAGGATCCCATCCACCCCGACGTGATCTATATGTCCGGGGCCCGGGAGGATTCCATGGCGGAAGTGGCCATGCAGTATAATGACAGCTACAACGAGATCATGGTCTCCTTTGCCAACAACGTGCACACCCCCGAGGGCGGCATGCACGAGGAGGGCTTCCGCCGGGCGCTGACCAACACCCTCAACGCCTACGGCCGGAAGATTAAGCTTTTGAAGGACGACGAGAAGGTCTCCGGCGAGGACTGCCGGGAGGGCCTCACCGTGGTCATCTCCGTGAAGCTGACCGAGGCTCAGTTTGAGGGCCAGACCAAGGCCAAGCTGGGCAACAGTGAGATTCGCACCCTGGTCAACGCCATCGTCAGCGAGAAGCTGGAGACCTACCTGGAGGAGAATCCCGCTGTGGGCCGGGCCATCCTGGACAAGGCCCTCACCGCCAACCGGGCCCGGGAGGCGGCGAGAAAAGCCCGGGAGTCCATCCGGAGAAAGACCGCTCTGGGCGGCGCCGCCATGCCCGACAAGCTCCGGGACTGCAACGAGGCCAACCCCGAGCTCACCGAAATCTATATCGTCGAGGGCGACTCCGCCGGCGGCTCTGCCACCCAGGGCCGGGATTCCCGGTTCCAGGCCATCCTTCCCCTGTGGGGCAAGATGCTCAACGTGGAAAAGGCCCGGGCGGACAAGGTCTATGGCAACGACAAGCTGACCCCCGTCATTACCGCCCTGGGCGCGGGCATCGGGGATGACTTTGACCTGAACAAGCTTCGCTATCACAAGGTCATCATCATGGCCGATGCCGATGTGGACGGCGCCCACATCCGCACTCTGCTTTTGACCTTCTTCTTCCGCTTTATGCGGCCCCTCATTGAAAATGGGTATGTCTATTCCGCCGTCCCGCCCCTTTATAAGCTGACCCGTGGCAAGACCACCCGGGTGGCTTTCTCTGACGAGGAGCGCGACCAGATTTCCGCGGAGATGCGCGGAGGCAATCCCAATGTGAAAATTGACATCAGCCGCTTTAAAGGTCTGGGCGAAATGAACCCCCATGAGCTGTGGGAGACCACCATGGATCCGGAAAAGCGTACCCTGCGCCGGATCGAGCTGGACGACGCCGTGGCCGCCGACGCCACCTTCAATATCCTCATGGGCGAGAAGGTGGAGCCCCGGAAGGAGTTCATTGAGAAGAACGCCAAGTACGCGGTAAACCTTGACTACTGATGTGTACGCGGATGGGCAGCTCTGCTGCGCCGCGTTTGATGTGTAACATGGAGGAAGCTTGAAGCATGAGCAAAAAACCACAGTATGATCCCGAGGAGATCCGTTATCCGAACCAACATATCGTCACCTCCCCCCTGGTTCCGGAGATGGAGAAATCCTATATTGAATACGCCATGTCCGTCATTGTGGGCCGGGCTCTTCCCGATGTCCGGGACGGACTGAAGCCCGTCCACCGCCGCATCCTCTACGCCATGTATGAGGACAATCTGACGGCTGACAAACCCTTTAAAAAGTCCGCCACCTGCGTGGGCGACGTGCTGGGCCGGTACCACCCCCACGGCGACGCCTCCGTCTATGACGCTCTGGTCCGTCTGGCCCAGAACTTTTCCATGCGCTATGTGCTGGTAGATGGCCACGGCAACTTCGGTTCCATTGATGGCGACCCCCCGGCCGCCTACCGTTACACCGAGGCCCGCATGTCCAAGCTCTCCGACGAGATGCTCCGGGATATTGAAAAGGACACGGTGGATTGGGACCCCAACTTTGACGAGACCCGCAAGGAGCCCAAGGTGCTCCCCTCCCGGTTCCCCAACCTGCTGGTGAACGGTTCTTCCGGCATCGCCGTAGGTATGGCCACCAACATCCCCCCTCATAACCTCACCGAGGTCATCAACGCCACCATCCAGGTCATTGACGACCCCGAGTCCTCCCTGGCCGATCTCATGGAGCATCTCCACGGCCCCGACTTCCCCACCCGGGGCATCATCATGGGCCGCAGCGGCATCCGGGCCGCCTACGCCACCGGCCGGGGCCGGATCACCGTCCGGGCCCGCCATGAGTTTGAGGAGTTCGGCAAGGACCGCACCCGTATCGTCATCACCGAGATCCCCTATCAGGTCAACAAGCGCATGCTCATCAAGAACATGGCCGACCAGGTGGAGGACAAGCGCCTGGAGGGCATCTCCGACATCCGGGACGAAACCGACCGTAACGGCATGCGCATTGTCATTGAGCTCAAGCGGGACGCCAATCCCCAGGTGGTTTTGAACCGCCTCTTTGCCCAGACCCAGCTCCAGACCACCTTTGCCATCAATATGCTGGCCCTGGTGGAGGTCAACGGCAAGCTCCAGCCCAAAATCCTCTCCCTGCCCCACATCCTGGACGAGTACATCGCCTATCAGGAACAGGTCATCATCCGCCGCACCCGGTTTGACCTCCGCAAGGCCCAGGAACGCGCCCACCTGCTGGAGGGCCTGCTGGTGGCCCAGGACAACATCGACGAGGTCATCCATATCATCCGCTCCCGGTACGACGATGCCAAAGAGAAGCTGATGGAGCGCTTTGGTCTGGACGACATCCAGGCCCAGGCCATTCTGGACATGCGCCTGAAGTCCCTCCAGGGCCTGGACCGGGAGAAGCTGGAGAAGGAGTATCAGGAGCTGGAGGAGCGCATTGCCTACTTCAACAAGCTGCTGGCCAGCGAGGAGATGCTCCGGGGCGTGCTCAAGGACGAGCTCATCGCCATCCGGGATAAGTATGGGGACGAGCGCTGCACCGAGATTCAGGATGTGGAGGACGAGATCGACATTGAGGACCTCATTGAGGAGGAGCAGTGCGTCTTCACCCTCACCCAGGCGGGCTACA
>CAUFAM010000141.1 GCA_959022875.1 uncultured Oscillospiraceae bacterium
TGTTTATGCCTCTGGGCTTCTTCCCTGCGCTGCTGTGGCGGGGCTGGAGGTGGTGGAAGGCGGTGCCCCTGGGCTTTGTGTGTTCCTGCGCCATTGAGTTTATCCAGTTCTTCATCGGCCGCAGTACCGACATTGACGATGTGATCCTCAACACCACCGGGGCGCTGCTGGGCTATCTGCTCTACGCGTTGTTCCGGGCGGCATTTCCCCGTCTGGCCGCAACATTCCACTGTAAACCCAAAGGGGAGGTATCCATATGGACGAACTGAAGGAAATTGCCCGCCTGCGGGAGGAGCTGAACCGCGCGGGCTATGAATATTATGTGCTGGACAATCCCACCATGTCCGACTACGACTACGACCACGCCCTGCGCCGCCTGGAGGAGCTGGAGGCCGCCCATCCGGAGGCGGTGACCCCCGACTCACCCACCCAGCGGGTGGGGGGACAGGCCCTGGAGGCCTTCACTCAGGTCACCCACCGGGTGCCGCTGGAGTCCTTGCAGGACGTATTTGATTTTGACGAGCTGCGCGCCTTTGACCAGCGGGTACGTTCGGTAGAGCCCAAGGTGGCCTATTCCGTGGAGCCCAAGGTGGACGGGCTGTCCGTGGCTCTGGAGTATCAGGACGGGCTCTTTGTTCGGGGCGCCACCCGGGGAGACGGCAGCGTGGGGGAGGATGTGACCGAAAACCTGCGCACTATCAAGTCCATTCCCTTGCGTATCCCGGAAACGCCTGGGACTTTGATTGTCCGCGGCGAGGTCTATATGCCCAAAAAGGTGTTCCACGCCCTCAATGAGGAGCGCGAAAAGCGGGGAGAGGCCCTCTTTGCCAATCCCCGCAACGCCGCCGCCGGATCCCTGCGGCAGCTAGACCCCAAAATTGCCGCCCAGCGAAAGCTGGACATTGCGGTCTTTAACATCCAATGGTCGGAGCACACAGACCTGGGCAGTCATACCGAGGGTCTCAATTACTTGAAAGACAAGGGCTTTAAAGTGATTCCCCATGTCATCTGTCAGACCATCGAGGAGGCGGTGAGCCAGGTGGAAGCCATTGGCGAGGGCCGGGAACACTACCCCTTTGACATCGACGGGGCGGTCATCAAGGTGGACAACCTGGCCCAGCGTCAGACCCTTGGTTCCACGGCGAAATTCCCCCGCTGGGCCGCCGCCTATAAGTATCCCCCGGAGGTAAAGCCCTCCCGGGTGACGGACATTGTCATCCAGGTAGGCCGCACGGGAGTGCTCACCCCCAAGGCAGTGCTGGAGCCAGTGCGCCTGGCGGGCACCACGGTGACCAACGCCACCCTCCACAACCAGGGTTTTATTTCTGAGAAAGACATCCGCATTGGAGACACGGTACTGGTGCGCAAGGCGGGGGAAATCATCCCCGAGGTGCTCTCCGTGGTGCTGGACAAGCGCCCGGATGGGACGGTGCCCTATCGCTTCCCCCAGGTGTGCCCCGAGTGCGGCGCTCCGGTGGAGCGCGATGAGGACGGGGCCCATATCCGGTGTACCGGGGCGGAGTGCCCTGCCCAGCTGCTGCGCACCCTGGCCCATTTTGCCAGCCGGGACGCCATGGACATCGAGGGCCTTGGCATTGCGGTGGTTGAGAACCTGGTTGGGGCAGGTCTGGTGAAGACACCGGGGGACCTCTACTTTTTGAAGGAAGAGGATGTGGCCGCCCTGGAGCGCATGGGCAAAAAATCCGCCCAAAACCTGCTGGCCGCCATTGAGAAGTCCAAGGAGCAGGACCTGTCCCGGCTCATTTACGCCTTTGGCATCCGCCAGGTGGGGCAGAAGACCGGAAAGGTTCTCTCCGGTCACTTTGGCAGCCTGGACGCGCTGCAGGATGCCAGCCTGGACGAGTTGACGGCGGTGGAGGACATCGGTGAAATCACCGCCCGGAGCATTGTAGAATGGTTCCACAGTGCCCAGAGCCTCCACCTCATCGCCCGGCTGAAGGAAGCCGGGGTGAACATGCTGGCCCAGCAGAAAGGGGAGGATCAGCGGTTTGCGGGAAAGACCTTTGTACTCACCGGTTCTCTGGAGCGCTTCACCCGGGACGAGGCCACCAAAATGATTGAGGACCGGGGCGGCAAGGCCGCCGGCTCGGTGTCCAAAAAGACCTCCTACGTAGTGGCGGGGGAGGCCGCCGGCTCCAAACTGCGCAAAGCCCAGGAACTGGGGATCCCGGTGCTCACCGAGGAGGAGTTCCTCCAGATGATGGAGTGACTTGTCCCGTTTTTGGGAATGTGATATACTGTGCAGGAGAGAGGGGAGAGGAGCGTATGCCAGTGAAAAAAGGTTACGTTTTCATTGTCATTACCATTGTCATGTTTACCTCCTATGAGGTGGTACTGAAGTTTATCTCCGGACAGCTCAACTCTATGCAGCTGACCCTGTGCCGGTTTGCGGTGGGCTTTGTTATCCTGCTGCCCCTGGCCCTGCACACGCTGAAAAAGAGGGGAGAGCGGCTGGACGGGAAGAGCTTGGCGCACTTTGCCCTGCTGGGCCTTTTGGGCATCGCCCTGAGCATGCCCATTCTCCATGTAGCCGTCAATTATGCCGGATCCTCGGTGGCAGCGGTACTGTTCAGCTGTAATCCGGTTTTTGTCACCTTTCTGGCCTTCTTCCTGCTGAAAGAGCCCATTTTGCCCCGGCACATTGCCGCCCTGGTTCTGGAGGTGGCGGGCACCATCGCCATCATCAATCCCTTCCAGACCTCAGTCAATCTGCTGGGCACCGGGCTGGCCCTGCTGTCCACCATCCTGTTCTCCTTTTACGGGGTGCTGGGCAAGCGCAAGTGCGCCCGGTACGGCGGCGCGGTGGTCACCTGCTTCAGCTTCTTCTTCGGAAGCCTCATTTTGCTGGTGCTGATTCTGCTGTCCCACATTCCGGCCCTGGCCCAGGCCTTGATCGGGGCGGGGCTGACCGATTTCGCCAACATCCCCATCTTTGCCGGGTACACCCTGGAAAATCTGCCCTATGTGCTCTTCGTATCCGTGGGCGTGGCGGGAATCGGCTTTTGCTGCTATTTTCTGGCCATGGAATATCAGCCGGCCAGCGTGGTGTCCCTGGTCTATTTCTTCAAGCCGGCCCTGGCGCCGGTGCTGGCGTGGATGGTTCACGGAGAGGTCATTTCCCGGAATATGCTCCTGGGAATCGTGCTGATCGTGGCCGGATCGCTCTGCGCCATTGTGCCGGGGATTTTGGAGGCAAAGCGCGCCGCACGGAGATAGAACACAAAAGGATTAAGGAAAAATTTTATCTGAAAGATTGCGATACATAAGGGAGTTGGAAGTATGTCAGTTTCGAAGGTTTATTTTACCGATTTTCATACCGAGGCCTATGGAGATGGCCTGCCCACCAAGCTGAAAAAGCTCATCAAAAAGGCCGGAATCCAGGATCTGGACCTGGAAGGCAAATTTGTGGCCATTAAAATGCACTTCGGCGAGCTGGGCAACATCAGCTACCTGCGGCCCAACTACGCCCGGGCGGTGGTGGACGTGGTGAAGGAGCTGGGCGGCAAGCCCTTCCTCACCGACTGCAACACCATGTACCCCGGCAGCCGGAAAAACGCCCTGGAGCACCTGGAGTGCGCCTGGGAGAACGGCTTTACCCCGCTGACCGTGGGCTGCCCCATCCTCATCGGCGACGGTCTGAAGGGCACTGATGACGTGGAGGTGCCGGTCGTGGGCGGCGAGTATGTGGAGAAGGCCAAAATCGGCCGGGCCGTCATGGACGCGGATGTGTTCATCTCCCTGACCCATTTCAAGGGCCACGAGATGACCGGCTTCGGCGGCGCCATTAAGAACATCGGCATGGGCTGCGGCTCCCGGGCCGGAAAGAAGGAGCAGCACGCCAGCGGTAAGCCTAAGATCAGCAAGACCCGCTGCCGTGGCTGCATGCGCTGCCAGAAGGAGTGCGCCAACAACGGCCTGATCTTCAACCCCGAGACCAAGAAGATGACCGTGGACGAGCAGAACTGCGTGGGCTGCGGCCGCTGCCTGGGCGCCTGCAACTTTGACGCCATCTACTTCACCAACGACAATGCCCAGGCGGCCCTCAACTGCCGCATGGCCGAGTATACCAAGGCCGTGATTGACGGCCGTCCCAATTTCCATATCTCCCTGGTAGTGGACGTGTCTCCCAACTGTGACTGCCATGCGGAGAACGACGTGCCCATCCTGCCCAACATCGGCATGTTCGCATCCACGGATCCTCTGGCTCTGGATCAGGCCTGCGTAGACGCCTGTCTGGCCGCCACGCCCATGCCGGGCAGCCAGCTGGCCAAGCACCTGGCCGACCCCAACTTCCACGACCACCACGACCACTTTACCAACTCCACTCCCGAGTCGGAGTGGCGCAGCTGCCTGGACCACGCCGAGAAGATCGGCCTGGGCTCCCGCAGCTATGAACTGATCCGCATGTAAGGAAAACGCGCCCTGCAGATGAACTGCCAGGGCGCGTTTGTGCTAAATTTTTCCCCGCCATTG
>CAUFAM010000142.1 GCA_959022875.1 uncultured Oscillospiraceae bacterium
CCCCCCTGTCCAACGAGATCACCCTCTCGGTCGTCTTTCTGACCGGAGAAGAGCGTACCGCCCAGCAGCTGGACACCTTCCACGACCTCTACGACCGGAGTTTTCCCGTCCTGGCCGTCCACCGTTCCTTCCTGACCCACATACGGGATGGCCTGCTCCCCGCTGGAAAAGACCGGCTTTATTACTCTCTTTTGGACAACTACTACGCAAATCAAACCGGCTATCTGTCTGTGCCGGAGGAAGACCTGTCCCTCCAGCTGGGGCTGTTCCAGGACGGGGAGCTTCTGGTGTGGTACCAAGAGGAATACCGGGAGATAACCACGGTCTCCGGCCAGGTGTATATGGAACGTGGCTGGTTCGCTCCACGGGACATCTCTTTGGAGCCGGGACACGAGTACTATGAGGCCATCCTCCTCACCGACCCCTGGGGCCGCCAACGGCTCTACCCAGGTAATGTTTACACCTACGACGCCGAGGAGGCGTGCTGGACCTGGGATGCATCCTATCGAGCCCCAGGCCCCTTTCCCACCGGCCTGGACTATCCGCTGTCCTCCGAGAAGGAGTAGCACTATTTTTTCCCGGAAGCGCTCCGGGGGCTTGCCGTCCTCTGCCATATTGTGGTATAATTCGATAAATCAGAACGACACCACAACAGGAGGTATCGGCCATGAAATGTCCTTACTGTTCGTATCTGGAGAGCAAGGTTGTGGACTCCCGCCCCGCCGACGAGGGTGCCAGCATCCGCCGCCGCCGGGAATGCCTGGCCTGTCACAAACGCTTTACCACCTATGAAACCATGGAAAGCCTGCCCCTGATGGTGGTGAAAAAGGACGGCAGCCGTCAGAGCTTCGACCGCAACAAGGTCCTGGGCGGCCTCATCCGTGCCTGCGAGAAGCGACCGGTACCCTATCACGCCCTGGAGGAGTTGGTGGGCGAGATCGAGCAGGTGCTCCAAAACCAGATGGAGCGTGAGATCCCCTCTGCCGAAATCGGCGAGCTGGTGATGGACCGGCTGAAAAAGCTGGACGAAGTGGCCTATGTGCGCTTCGCCTCGGTGTACCGTCAATTTAAGGACATCAACACCTTTATGCACGAGCTCAATAAATTGTTGGAGGATAAGTGATATGATCTACGACAGCTTAGCGCACATCGAATCCTATCAGGGCATCCATCCCGGAGTTTACAAGGGGCTGAAGCTCCTGGCCGAGACCGATTTCTCCCAGATGGAGGACAAGCGGTATGAGGTAGACGGGGATGATCTGTTCTTCTTCCTTCAGTCCTATGAGACCAAGCCCGAAAATCCCACTCCCGAGACCCATCAGAAGTACATCGACATTCAGTGCGTCCTCTCCGGTATCGAGGCTATGGATGTGGGCGCTCTGGAGGCCATGACCGACATCGCCGAGGCCCGGCCCGAGGGGGACATCTGGCTCCACCACGGCCCGGCCGATTCCCGGGTCATCCTGGCCCCGGGAAAGTTTGCCGTCCTCTTCCCGGGGGATGCTCACGCCCCCTGCATTGCCGTCAATGGCCCCACCAAGTGCCACAAGGTCGTGGTCAAGGTAAAAGTGTAACCACAAAAAAATCATAGAGAAATCCCCCGCAGCTGTTAAGGCTGCGGGGGATTTTTAATTCAGGCTCCACACCAGATCTTCCTTGGGCAGCTTGTCCCAGGAGAAAAGGGGGATCAGTTCCCGGGGCGTGATGGCCTGGGGACGGTCAATGAGGCCCGCGGCACAGGCCAGGGCTCCCACAAGCTCCACAGCCGTGTACCGCCGCTGAAGCTCCCCCAGTTCCAGATCCCGGTCCCGCTTGGCCAGCCGCCGCCCTTCCGGGGACAGGAGCAGGGGCAGGTGACCATAGTCCGGATGTGGGAAACCCAGAGCCTCCTGAAGCCACAGCTGCCGGGGGGTGGAAGAGAGCAGGTCACTCCCCCGCACCACCTGGGTAACTCCCATCATGGCATCGTCCACCACCACCGCCAACTGGTAGGCGTAGACCCCGTCGGAGCGGCGGACAATGAAGTCCCCGCAGTCATGTTTCAAATCCTCATTGTAATTTCCATAGAGCAAATCACAAAATGTAATGGTTTTTTCCGGCACAGCCGCCCGCCAGGCAGGGCGGCGGGTCTTCGCCAGTTCTTCCCGCTCCTCCGCCGTCAGCCGGGAACAGCGTCCGTCATAGACCTGGAGGCCGTCGGAGCGGTGGGGGGCGGAGGCGGCCAGGCGCTCGGCCCGGGTACAGTAGCAGGGGTAGATGATCCCCTGCTCCTCCAGGATATGAAAGGCATGGGCATAGGCCTCGGTGCGCTGGGACTGCCAGACCGGTTTCCCATCCCAGTCAAGGCCCAGCCACTCCAGATCCCGCATCACCTGGTCGCAATACTCCGGACGGCACCGGTCCGGATCCAGATCCTCCAGACGCAGGACCATCCTCCCTCCCGCGCTGCGGGCACTGAGCCAGGCGAGCAGGCAGGACCACAGGTTGCCCATGTGCATCCGCCCGCTGGGACTTGGGGCAAAGCGTCCGGTGGGGGGTGTTGTGTTCTGGGGCATGGCGCTTTCCCTCCCATTCCTAACTCCTAATTTCTAACTCACCCAGGGCCTGCTGCAAAAACTCCGCGTCCTTGTCATCCAGGGCGTGGAGTCCGGCGGTCTCCTCCAGGTGGTGGGTAAACTCATGGGCCACAGTGGCAAAGATCTCATCTTTCCACGTCTCCTCGTCCTCCTCGCTGAGGACGGCGGCAAAGGAGCCATAGTAGAGGAGGATGTAACGGCCCAGCAGGTCGTGAACATACTCCCCCATGATGTACATTTCCCCCGGGGGGAACTCTGGGTCGGGGAGGGCCTGCTCCTCCAGCTGGATGCCTCCGTCCAGCCCCTCAAAAAAGGAGTCCGGGAACTCTCCGGCAATTTCCTCCAGCCAGTCCCCCATCTGTTCATAGGTGGGCGTCATCCCCTCGCCCCCTTACTGAGGGCTCAGGTCGGCCTGCCGCCGCAGCAGAGACAGGGGCGGCACCTGCCGGGGCAGCTTCATGCGGAAGGTCATCTGGGGCTTACGAACCTCGGTGAGGGGATTTCCCTCCCCGTCCCACAGGCCATCCACCGTCAGCTTCTGGGGACGCACGTCTGGGCCCACCAGCTCCAACTCGGCTCCCAGGGCAAATTTGTTGTTGAGGGTAAGCAGGGCGTTGCCCTCTGCATCACAGGACTGGACCTTGGCCACGATCTGCCAGTCCCGGACGTAGCGGGAATTTTCCGTATACTGTCCCGGCTGGCCGTAGTAGAAGCCAGTGGAGTAGTGGCGGTGGCTGATGTGCTCCACCTCGTCCCGCCAAACGGGATCCAGAGGCTGTCCGGCCACAGCGGCATCAATGGCGTGACGGTAGGCCCCGGTGACGATGGCGGCGTAGTAGGCGCTCTTGGCCCGGCCCTCCAGCTTCAGGGAGTCCAGGCCCGCGTCCATGAGCTCGGCCACATGGTCAATCATGCACATGTCCTTGGAATTCATAATGTAGGTCTGCCCATTCTCCTCATAGACGGGAAAATACTCCCCGGGGCGTTTTTCCTCCATGAGGGCGTACTGATAGCGGCAGGGCTGGGCACAGGCGCCCCGGTTGGAGTCCCGGCCGGTCATGTAGTTGGACAGCAGGCACCGGCCCGAGTAGCTCACGCACATGGCCCCGTGGGCAAAGGCCTCGATCTCCAGCTCTTTGGGGGTCTTCTGCCGGATCTCACGGATCTCCTCCAGACTCAGCTCCCGGGCCAGAATCACCCGGCTGGCCCCCAGGTCATGCCAGGCGCAGGCGGACTGGTAGTTGACGATGCTGGCCTGGGTGGAAATGTGGCACTGGACGTGGGGGGCGTGGCGCTTACACAGAGCCAGGGTGCCCACATCGGCCAGGATGACCGCATCCACGCCCACCTCCTCCAGATATTCCAGCCACTGGGGCAGCCGCTCCACCTCGTCGTTGCGGGGCATGGTGTTGCAGGTGACGTGGACCCGCACGCCCCGGCTGTGGCACAGCTCCACGGCAGTTTTCAGCTCCTCCGGGCTGAAATTGCCCGCAAAGGAGCGCATGCCAAACATGTTCCCCGCCAGATACACCGCGTCCGCCCCGTAGGCCAGGGCCATCTGAAGGCGTTCCATATCCCCCGCCGGGGCAAGCAGTTCAAGTTTTGTTCCCATATCGTTCTCTCCTAAAGAAGGGGCAGGGGACAATTCCCCCGCCCCGTAATGTGGTTTTATCCGTTATACAGTTCCTGGGTCGCCAGGAAAGACTGCATCTGGTCGTAGGTCTTGAAGTAGTGGTGCTTGCCGTCGTCTCCCAGGGCGTAGTAGAAGTAGTCGGTGTTCTCAGGGTTGAGGGCGGCCTGGATGGCCGTCTTGCCAGGGTTGGCGATGGGGGCAGGAGGCAGTCCCTTGTACATATAGGTGTTGTAGGGGGAGTCGATGGACCGGTCCGCGTCGGTGGGCACGTTCCCT
>CAUFAM010000143.1 GCA_959022875.1 uncultured Oscillospiraceae bacterium
TTTTGGGACTCTCCTCCAGGATGGACTGCAGTTCCGGGATAAGTTGAGTCAATTTGATGGCCTTTCGAATCTCATACTCGGTCACACCAAAAAATTCAGCGACGATGGCCCGGGCAGAATACTTCTGGCGATTCTCGCCAGAAGTTCCATCAGCCAGATCGGAGCGGCAGCCTTGCCGGTTTTTCGCCTCCAGCAATGCCTTGTATGCCTTGCCTCTCTCGATGATAGACAGGTCCTGCCTCTGAAGCAGGTTCGTAAGGGTAGCGATGGAAATGGCTCTGGCATCATCCGCCACCACAATCTCCGCTGCGATTTTGGTCCAGCCCGCAAGCCTCGCCGCAGCGGTGCGGTTGTGGCCGGCCAGGATCTCATAACGGTCAGAGTGGGGAATGCGCCGGACGATAATCCGGACCAAAAGCCCTTCTTCCTGCAACTGCTGGGCAAATGCCTCCAGTTTTGCTGGGGAGTATGGCTTGAAACCAATATCCGCCGTAAAGAAGTTGTCCAGTTTGTCCAGCGGAAGGTCGCAGATTTCAGAGGGAGCCGAGGGCGGCGCACGCTGAAAGATCTGTTGATAGGCTTCATCACTGGCTTGAAGTTCCGAGGCCTGCTGTGCGGCCGCCATCCTGCGCTTGAGAATGGTGTTCATGTCAGCCTTAGCCAAGGCGCAGCACCTCCCGAGCAAGGCTGCGGTAGGACTCGGCGGCGGCATTCTTCGGCGCGTACTCAAAAATACTCTGGCCTGCTGCCGGGCATTCCGCCACCTTAATGGAGTATTCAATGGGCCGCTCAAACACATGGTAAGAGCCGCCGTAGATGTCCACCACGCTCTCCCGGACACTGCGGCACAACTGGGGGCGGGTCTGGTACATTGTCAGAAGGATGCCCGCTACCTCCAGCCTTGGATTAAACTTTTCCTTGACAGAGCGCACCATATCCAGCACATCCGGGACGCCCTCGCTGGCGAGGAAATGGGACTGGACCGGGATGATGCAGTAGTTCGACGCCGCAAGAGCGTTGACGGTCAGCAGCTCATGCTTCAAGCCGCAGTCGATGATGATATAGTCGTAGGTGTCCCGTAGGAATGGCATGAGGCTGTCCATGACCTTTTCGCAAACTCGGTCGGCATCGCCCACGGCATTATATTGGGAGATCTGCATCACCTGGAGGCGGGCTGCCGCATCGGCCAGCCGACGATTGGCGGGGATCAGGTAGAGTCCGCTTCCCGTGTGAAGGATCCCGCGTTCAAGGTGAATTTCCAGGTCTTCAGGGTAGTCAATGGCTGCCAGCAGAAGGTTTGCCAGTGTTCGTTTTTGTTCAGCAGGGGTATATCCCAGCGCGGCCGTGAGGTTGCCCTGGGGGTCGTTGTCAATGAGGAGAACTTTCTTCCCGGCGTCGGACAGGGCCGCGCCGAGGTTTAACGCTGTGGCTGTTTTGCCCACACCGCCCTTGAAATTTGTGATGGCTACGATCTTGCCCATGTTCCACATCCTCTCTTGTTACAGCGTCCTGGTAACAGGCAAAAAAATTGGGATCAAACCAGCAAGGCCTTGTGTCTCAAGAGCCTCCTTGATTTGATCCCAACTATAACACTTTTCTCCACATAGGTGTCATAGACACGCAGCCCGTGCCGCTGCACAAACTCCCGCAGCAGGGATTCCTGGTTCTGGACGCTTTGGGACGGTCCCTCGCTCTCATCTTCCTTGGATAATCGGATGTATAACGCCGCATGGTAATCCATGGGGTTTCGGATCTCAAGGTACATACCTTACCTCCCCAGATATTTGCCCGTCCCCGGGCACATGCTAGTCCTGTCCGGAACGGGCCGGGATGGCCAGCTGTTGATTTAAAAAAGCCCGAAAGGACGCTTCCAGCAACTCGGCTGCGGTCTGCCCCTCTTCGGCATACACACAGGTAACAAAAGCCTGTTGCTCCTTCATACACACACCTCCTGATGGGATTGTATGTGCCGCAGTCCCTCCACTTTCCGCTCCGTCCGATTTTCGTTGTCGCAACGGGCCTGGCACCGGACAAAAAATGGCCGGAATTTGCGTCTATGCAAATTCCGGCCGCTTGGAAGGCTGACTCTTTTCAGGCCCCAGCCTCTACCGTTTTCGTTTTGTTCTTCTTTGCCTCCCACTTCATTTCCAGGAAGGCATGGGTAATGAGCTCCAAGGCTCTCTCCTCACCCATGGAGGTGTCAATACAAAGCTGATAGTTCCAGGCCGCACCCCAGTGCTTTCTGGCGTAATACTGGTAATAGGCTGCCCGCTTCCGGTCAGTCTGCCGTGCCTGGCGCAGGGCCTCCTTCTCGTCAAAGCCCTCCGTTTCCATCAGCCGTTTGATCCGAAACTCCAGCGGGGCATGGAGAAAGACCCGCAGGCAGGGCACCTTATCCTTGAGCACCACATCGGCGCACCGTCCCACAATGATGCAGTCCCCCGTTTGGGCGATTTCCTCCATCACCCTGGCCTCCGCCTCAAAGATGGCGTCGCTTGGTGCGGGAGCCTGATCGGAATAGCCGTACATTTCAGTGGCCAGATCCTGGAGCAGGACGCCCGCGGCCCGTTCCTCCCGCTGGGCAATATACTCCTTGGAGTAGCCGGTGGAATCCGCCGCCATCTGAATGATCTCCCGGTCATAGAAGGGAATCTTCAGCCGCTGGGACAGTTCCTTGCCGATGGCCCGGCCGCCGCTTCCAAACTGCCGGTCGATGACCAGACCGACGGTGTTTGCCTTCTGGGCCTTTCCCCCGGCAGCTTCGGTCTTTTCTCCAAAGAGCACCCGGGACAAAGAGCCCAGCTTTCTGCCCATCAGACGGGCAATAAAGCCCACCAGCACTGCCGCAATCACCGTTCCTTCCCGCACACCGGCAAGCTCACCTCGGTACGCGAAGGACAGCAGCGCCGCAATGATGGTCATGGACAGGTCGAAGGCCACCTTGGTCAAGCCAAACTCCGTCTTCCACTGGAACACAACCGCCCGCACGAAGGATTCTCCCGGCAGCATGACCACATCGGCCATGACCTCGATAAACACGCCCGCGCCCAGGATCACACAGCCCAGCAGCAGGTAGATTACCTTCCACACATAGACCTGGGGCTGCACAAAGGCCAGCAGCACCATGCCAATGTCAATAAAATAGCCAAAGGCCACCGAAACCGGCACCTGAAGCCAATATTCCAGCTTGAAGTTTTTCCGCAGAATCACCAGCTGAAGGGCGATGAGAAACAGGCTGAACAAAATCGTGAATTCTCCCAGGGTCAAAGGGAGGTTGAGGCTCAGCACATACGGAATGGATGAAATGGGCGACGTGCCCAGGTCGGCCTTTGTGATGAGGCTGACGCCCATGGCGTTAATAAACAGGCCAATTAAAAATACAAGATACCGCTTTGCTCTCTCCAAGTGTAATCCTCCTACTCTCTCAATGTACAATGCTTTCACATTCTTGCTGCGCCGTTTCTCTCCCAAACAGCAAAGCAGCCCGCCCCGGGCACAGTTTCCTGTGCCGGGGCGGGAAAAATCCGTCCATCGGTTAAATATCCAGGGCGGCGTGATACCCCCAGTAGACCGCGTTGGTGATAGTAGACACCCGGGAGGCGTCGCCGATTACCCGCACAAAGGGGGCCGTCCCCTGAAGCTGCTCCACCACATCGCTGCGGGAGCGCTGGCCCAGGGCGCAGATGACGCTGGTGCCGGGCACCAGGATCTGCTGACCCTGCTTGTCCTCACACAAAATGCCGTCGGGCCGGACCTCCAGGCCCTTACAGCCAGTGTGGACGGTGACATACTTCTCGATCTCCTTCAGCAGCAGGGGGCGGTGGCGCACATTGGCGTCGGGAGCCAGCTCATCGCGCATCTCCACCAAGTGGACCCGCTTGCCCTCCTGGCCCAGATGGATGGCGCACTCACAGCCCGCCAGGCCGCCGCCGAAGACCACCACATCGTCGGTGACCTTGTCCTTCTCCAGGTAGTAGTGGTTGACCACTACCACGTTGTCCCCCTTCAGCCCGGGGATAGGGGGCACCAGGGGGCTGGAACCCACGGCGATGATGAGGGCATCGGGGGCCTCCCGCTCCACATACTCCGCCGTGACCTCGGTGTTCAGCCGGAACTCCACCCCGGCCTCCCGGGCCAGCTTGGCATAGGTTCCGGCCAGCTGGTACATCTCATACTTAAACGGCAGGGCCTGCTCGCTCTTCTCGCACAGGATGACCTGATGGCCCCGCCGGGCGGCGGTATAGGCGGCGTACAGCCCGCCGGGGCCTCCGCCAGCCACCAGGACCTTCTTCTTCACCGGTGCGGGATAGACCACATCGCCCTCCATCTCCCGGCCGATGATGGGATTAACGGTACACCGGCGGGTAGAGGTAGCGGCACGCTCTGCCATACAGGTGAAGCAGCGCAGGCACCGGACAATGTCCTCCTCCTTGTTGGCCATCACCTTGTTGGGCAGGAAGGGGTCGGCCAGCAGGGCCC
>CAUFAM010000144.1 GCA_959022875.1 uncultured Oscillospiraceae bacterium
CCGCCGCCCATGCTGCCGCCGGAGGGCATACCGCCGCCGCCCATCATGCCGCCGCCTGGCATACCGCCTCCCATCATGGCAAAGGCGTTATCGGAGGAGGCGGTGGTGGGGATGTAAACGACGGTATCTCCCTCCTGGAGACCGGAGATGATTTCCATATAGCTGCTGTCGTTGGTGCCCACTTCCACGGAGACGGAGTAATATTCTTCCCCTTCCGCTCCGGTGACGTCTGAGAGTGTGCCGTTGGCGGCGCTGGGGGAGTCGGCGGTGACCAGTACAGTGTTGCCGCGGTTCAGGGCGGCGGAGGGGATAGCCAGGACGTCTTCTGCGCTGTTGAGTGTGATGACGGCGTCTACGTTCATTCCGGGCAGCAGTCCGTCGGTGTTGTCGATGCGGATGGTGACGGGATAGGTGGTGGCGCTGCCGGTGGAGGTGCCCGCCACGCTCACTTTGGTGACTACCCCTTCATAGGTGGTCCCCTCCACCGCGTCGGCGGTGACGGAGACGCTCTGGCCCACAGCAATGGAGGAGATGTCCAGCTCATCGACACTGAGGGTCATGGTCAGATAGCTGAGGTCGTAGATGGTGCACAGCACCTGGTTACCCTCGGCATTTTCCCCGGCGTTGTAATTCTTGTCGATGATGGTGCCCTGAATGGGGGAGGTGACGGTGTAGTTGTCCAGCTGGTCATAGCGGCTTTCCAGGGAGAGCTGGGCATTGCGCAGGGATTCCGAGGCGCTTTGAATTTCATCCTCCAAGGAGTCGCTGGACAGGGAGAGAACGGCCCCGTCCTCGTCCACCCAGCTGCCCTCGGAGACGTAAATCTGCGTCACTTCTCCGGAGACCTGGGCAGTGATAGATTCCTCTGATGCATAAGTAAAGCTGCCGCTGCCGGCGCTGTCCACGCCGCCGATGGAAGCTGAGCCGGTCTGGGAGGTGGACAGTCCGCCGGGGTTTTGTACCTCGATGGTTACCTGGCGGACGATGACATTGCCGGTGAGGACCTCGTTGTTGCCGGAAATTTTGGTGACCGTTCCGCTGAGGGTTTCAAAGGTGCTGTCCAGGGTGACGCTGGCGCTCTGGCCCACGTAGAAGGATTCGGCCTCGCTGGCCAGGAAGGGGAGGGTCAGGCGCATCGCATCGGAATTGCGTACCGTGCCTACGCTCTGGCCTGCGGATACCTCATCGCCCACCTCTACGTCCAGGGAGAGAATCCGGCCGGACTTGGGGGCGGTAACGGTGAGCTTTTCCAGCTGCTCCAGCTTGCTGTCATAGCTGCGCTGGGACTGGTTCAGGGAAATTTCCGCCTGTTCCAGAGAGCTGGACATGTCCGAGTCATCAATGGTGTACAGTACGGTGCCGGCCTCCACTTGATCCCCCTCCTCAAAATCGGCGGTAAGGATGGTTCCCTCCACCAGAGAGGTGACCGAGTAGGAGTTGGCGGCCTGGAGGGTGCCGCTGCCGGTAATTTGAGAGGTGATGTCCCGGCGTTCCACCGCGGCGGTGACGTAGCTTTGCGCTGAGGCGGAGACTGTCTGTCCTCCCCCCAGCAAGCGCACGCCCACCGCGGCCGCAAGCAGGCAGGCCACGGTGGGGATGATCACTTTTTTCCGCAGTACTTTTTTCCGGAAACGGCCGGATTTTGGCTGAGGCGTAGTCCCGTCGGGAGCGGGAGGGGCACTTTTGCCCAGTACAGGGAGATTCATACGAGAAGACTCATCCTTTCCAACATGAAGTGGATTTTATTGTATGGAACAGATTTGAACGAGCCTGGGAAAAAGTCTCAACAAATTCGAAACTCTTTCCAAACAATTCAAAACAGCCGGGAAAATTCCCACGGTTTTGCAGTGCAGAGGAGGCAAAAAGCCCAACGGCCGAAGACATGTAAAACAGGGGTGAAATTGTGGGAAAAATTTGGGGAAAATCATTGACATTTGGGGTACAGTCAGATATAGTGTATCTCGCTATCCGTGAAAACCCGGCCCCCCGGACGCCGTTGGGAAGTAGGCGCCGAACCGGGTGAATAAATCGAGGGAGCTGACAAGGTTTCAGAGCAATTAAAGGGGGAAACGCGTATGTCCAAGGAGCTTATCCGTCTGTCCAACTGCACCATGGCTTTTGACGGCGAGGTGGTGCTGGATGGCATCAATTTGTATATTAATGACAAGGAATTCCTCACACTGCTGGGTCCCAGCGGGTGCGGCAAGACAACCACACTCCGAATCATCGGTGGTTTTCAGACGCCCACCTCTGGCGACATCTTTTTTGACGGTGTGAGGATTAATGCTGTCCCGCCCCATAAACGGGCGGTCAACACCGTATTTCAGAAATACGCCCTGTTCCCACATTTAAATGTATATGAGAACATTGCCTTCGGCCTTCGTCTGGGCAAAACCGACGAGAAGGGCAAAAAGGTCAAGCTCAGCGAGCAGGAGATCCATCAGCGGGTGATGGAGATGCTGGAGGTGGTAAACCTCCGGGGCTTTGAAAAACGGCACATCTCCCAGCTCTCCGGCGGCCAGCAGCAGCGCGTGGCCATTGCCCGGGCGCTGGTGAACCGGCCGAAGGTCCTGCTGCTGGACGAGCCTCTGGGTGCTCTGGATCTGAAGCTGCGCAAGGACATGCAAAACGAGCTCAAGCGCATCCAGCAGGCCATGGAGATTACTTTTATCTATGTGACCCATGACCAGGAGGAGGCCCTTGCCATGTCCGATACCGTGGTGGTCATGGACGCGGGCAAGATTCAGCAGATCGGCACCCCTGAGGATATTTATAACGAGCCGAAAAACGCCTTTGTGGCTGATTTCATCGGCGAGTCCAACATTCTTGACGGCATCATGCGTGCCGACGGTGTGGTGGAAATTTTCAACCGGAAGTTCAAGTGTCTGGACAGCGGCTTTGAGAAGGATGAGCCCGTGGACGTGGTTATCCGCCCCGAGGATGTGGACATCGTCCCCGAGGATCAGGGCCAGCTCCGGGGCACCGTCACCTCCGTCACCTTTAAGGGTGTGCACTACGACACCATCGTGGACTTCTATGGCTTTAAGTGGCTCATTCAGACCACCGACTTCTGCCCCGTAGACAGCCGCATCGGCATTAAGATCGATCCCGACGGCATCCACGTCATGAAAAAGAGCCATTACTCCGGCATGTTCGGTGACTATTCCTCCTACTCTGAGGAGTATGAGGAGATCAGCGACGCCTCCATTGACCCGGAAGAGGAGGAGCAGGAGGGCGAACATGAAGAATAAGATTGCCTGGCTGTCCGCACCCTATGTGATCTGGATGGCTCTGGTGGTGGTGGCCCCCATCATCATGGTGGTGGTCTACGCCTTTTCCCAGGCGGGGGGAGGCTTCACCCTGGACAACTTCGCCAAAATGGGCACCTATACGGTGATCTTTACCCGCTCCTTCCAGCTGGCCCTGGTGGCTACCATCGTATGCCTGCTGCTGGGCTACCCTCTGGCCTATGTGATGGCCAAGGAGGGGCCGGGCTTTCAGCGCATTGCCATGGTGCTCATCATGCTGCCCATGTGGGTAAACTTTCTTCTGCGCACCTACGCCTGGATGGCCATTCTGGAGAACAACGGCATCCTCAACAACTTTTTTGAGGCCATTGGTCTCTTTGAACTGATCAACAACCTCTTTGGCACCGACCTTCAGTATTTCCGCATGATCCGCACCCAGGGGGCGGTAGTACTGGGCATGGTGTATAACTACCTGCCCTTTATGGTCCTGCCCATCTACTCGGTGATTATCAAGCTGGACCACTCCCTGCTGGAGGCTGCACGGGATCTGGGGGCCAACTCCGCACTGGTGTTCCGGAAGGTGATTTTCCCTCTGTCCCTGCCCGGGGTGCTCTCCGGGGTGACCATGGTGTTTGTCCCCTCGGTGTCCACCTTTGCTATCTCCCGTATGCTGGGCGGCAACAACCAGATGCTCCTGGGCAACCTCATTGAGCAGCAGTTTTTGGGCGGAGCCTATAACCCCTACCTGGGCAGCGCCATCGCCCTGGTCATGATGGTAATCGTCATCGTCTGCATGGTGGTTATGAACCACTTTGGCGAGGGCGAGGAACAGGCGGTGATTCTATGAAAAAGAATTACCGCATTGGCAGCCGGTTCTATATGGCGCTTATTTTCCTGTTCCTCTATGCCCCTATTTTGCTGCTGGTGGTCTTTTCCTTTAACTCCGCCAACAGCAACGTGGTCTGGCAGGGCTTTTCCCTGAGATGGTATGAGGAGCTCTTCCAGGACCGTCAGATCATGGGCGCTGTCTATAATACCCTCCTGGTCTCCGTCCTGGCCACCGTTATCTCCACGGTGGTGGGCACCTTTACCGCCGTGGGCCTGTTCGGCATGCGCCGGCGCTGGCGCGACCCCATTCTGACGGTGAACAACATTCCCATCATGAATGCTGACATCGTCACCGGCGTGGCCCTTTGTATTTTCTTTGTGGCCGCCATCGCAGGTT
>CAUFAM010000145.1 GCA_959022875.1 uncultured Oscillospiraceae bacterium
ATGGGGCCGTCCCAGTCCATAAACTGGTGAAGGCCGCCCATCTCCTTGACCACCCCGTCCCCGGGGCGCAGGTGCAGGTGATAGGTATTGGACAGCTCGATCTGGCAGCCAATCTCCTTCAGGTCGTGGGCATCTACCGCCCCTTTAATGGCCCCCTGGGTGCCTACGTTCATGAATACCGGGGTCTGAGCGGTGCCGTGGGGACAGGTAAAGACACCCCGGCGGGCCCGTCCCTCCTGCTTGATCACTTCAAACACAAAAAAACTCCTTACTGTTACGAAATAAACATGGCATCTCCAAAGGAGAAGAACCGGTAGCGCTCCTTCACAGCCTCCTCATAGGCCGCCAGCACGTGCTCCCGCCCCGCCAGAGCGGAGACCAGCATGATCAGAGTGGACTGGGGCAGGTGGAAGTTGGTGATGAGGGCGTCCAGCACCTTGAAACGGTAGCCGGGATAGATGAAGATGTTGGTCCAGCCCGAGCGCTCGGTCATGGTGCCATCTTCGGCGGCAAAGGACTCGATGGTGCGGCAGGAGGTGGTGCCCACGCAGATGACCCGCCCGCCGTTTCGTTTTGTCTCGTTGATGGTGTCCGCCGTTTCCTGGGAAATCATACAGAACTCCGAGTGCATCTCATGGTCCTGAATGTCCTCCGCCTTCACCGGGCGGAAGGTGCCAAGGCCTACATGAAGTGTAACGTAGCAAACCTTTACACCCATTTCCTGCACCTTCTTGAGCAGCTCCGGGGTAAAGTGCAGTCCGGCGGTGGGGGCGGCGGCGGAACCGACCACCTTGGAGTAGACGGTCTGGTAGCGCTCGTTGTCCTGAAGCTCCTCCTTGATGTAGGGCGGCAGGGGCATTTTGCCCAGGTGCTCAAGAATCTCCAGGAAAATCCCTTCATAGTGGAACCGGACCAGGCGCTTGCCGTCCTCCAGCTCCTCCTCAATGGTAGCGGTGAGCTCCTTCCCCTCGCCGAAGATCACCTGGGCGCCGGGACGAAGCTTCCGCCCCGGGCGTACCAGACACTCCCAGCACTTGTCTCCCCGGTCCACCAGCAGCAGCACCTCGCAGGCGCCGCCGGTGGGACGGTGGCCGATGAGCCGGGCAGGAAGCACCCGGGAGTCGTTGAGCACCAGGCAGTCCCCGGGCTTTAAAAATTGGGGCAGCTCATAGAAGTGGTGGTGCTCCACCGCTCCGGTGTGCTTGTCCAAGGTGAGCAGTCTGGAGGCGTCCCGCCGCTCCAGAGGGGTCTGGGCGATGAGCTCCTCAGGCAGGTAAAAATCAAAATCTGCGGTCTTCACAAAAATACTTCCTTTTCTTCTCAATAACGGGTAACCTTCACGCCGGGGTAATAGAAGGTGACGATGTCCTCAAAATCAAAGCCCTGCTTGGCCATGGCGTTGGCGCCCCACTGGCTCATGCCGATCTGATGGCCGTAGCCCGCTCCCTCAAAGACATAGCTGGAGCCGGAAACGGTGACGGTACCTCCCCCCTGGTTGCTGCCGCCGGAGGAAGAACCACCGCCGCCGGTGCTGCCACCCTGGTTCAGGTCCTCCAGGGCGGAGACAGTGCCGGAGCCGCTGATCACATAGGGATTTTCCTCAATGGGAGAAATGGTCCCGCTGCCGGAAATCACATACATGCCGTCCAGGCTGTCTACCGACTCCCCGTTGACGTTGAGATCCGAGCTGCTGGTGCTGCGGGTGGTACTGCGGCTGGACAGGCTCTTCCCCGAAGGATTGACCGTCTCTCCGTTGACGGTAAAGCGGATGGAACTTACATTAAATACCGAACGGATGGCCTTGCTTCCGCTGGGGTAGATGGAATTGGTCTGGCCATTTTTCCAGTGGATGGTGACGGCAATCACATTACCCAGCTTGGAATATTCCAGCTCCAGATAGTCCAGGGAGGTACTGGTGCCGTAGCCATAGCTCTGCAGGCGCTTTTCCAGCTCGGAGGCGGTGTAGCTCACCGTATAGCTGGAATCATAGGTCTCATAGGGGTCCTCCACTCCGCAAAGATAGGGATAGGTGTTGGTGGTGTCGGAGCCCCACACATAATAGGCGTCCTCACTGGCCCCGCCGAAGCTGGCGGAATAGGGGGTCTCGGCCAATTTGCCGTTGTAGGTGACTACCAGGCCCTCCGTCTCGGCCACCGCCTGCATGCTGGTCTGGCTGGGGCTATAAGAGGCTGAGCCGTTGCCCATACCCCGGTACACCTGGCAGTAGGTAGAGTTGCAGATGTCAAAGCCATAGCTGCTGTGGGTGCCCATGTTCCGAAGAGCATAGGTCCGGGCGCACACCGCCTGGGCCTTCAGGGCCTCCAGGGGCCAGGTAGGGCCCATCTCATAGCAAATTACGCCATTGACGTAGTCCTCCAGGGTAAGCACATTGACTACCGTCACATTGCCCCCGGTGCGGCGGAAATATTCAAAGCCGCCCCGGTAGTGGTAGTTGCTAAACCAGGTGCGGGTCTCCTTAGCCCCGTCCGCGCCAGGCTGAATGGCCAGCTTGGTACCCGAGCCCTGGTCATACTGAAACAAAATGTTGTCGGTGCCCGTCTCTACTACGGTAAGACCGTAGGAGCTGGTGCCCACCACCTCGCCGCTCTCGCCGTAGCGCAGGGCGTCCTCTTTGGTTTCAAAGGAACCGGCCCGGACCTGATAGTCCCCGTCGATGTAGGCCACAAAGCCGTCCTCATAGTCCTCCGCCACATCCTGGGCGTCTTCAAAATCCCGGAAGCCATCTTCGACCAGAACGTGGTAGCAACCCACCAAGATGTCGCTGTTGATGGAGCTCCCATAGGTATACTTGCTCAAAGAGGAGGAGTATCCGTACCAGAGGTTCTCGCTCTTCAGCACCGCCACCTGGGTAGTCCTGGTGTCGGTGTACCCCAGCTCCACAAAGTCCAGATTGCTGTCGTAGTAGCCAAAGCGGTATCCCGCTCCGTAGCCGTCCTCATTCTCCAGATGGGCAGCCTCCAGCTCTCCGGTGGCGTTGTGGTAATAGGCCGAGGCCAGGCCTACCCGGATCATGATCTCCCCGTCGTCGTTGGTGGTCACTGCCCCGGCGGTGGGGACGGCCAGGCACACGGCCAAGGCCGCCGCGGCCAGTTTCAAGAACTTCTTATACATATTGGGCTCCATTCTTTTATTTCTTATGCGTTTGCTCTATTGACACCCGGCATCAAACATGGTAGGATAACTGCCAGATAGAGGTTGCGGCCAACATCAGTACGCATGGTCAGGGGGTCGGTTCCCCGCTTACCCATGCCGAAAGGGACGGCCGCCGAAGGTTCCCCTGTGCCGACGCAGCGGGTCCTGGTCGTCTGGTGAACAGCCAGCCGACTGTCATCAGTGGATCTGATGGAGCGCTGTCTGCTTTTGTGAATATTTTGTCGCCGCAACCCGTGGTGGTCTCCTCGACATTATAGTACAAAATCAGCCGCTTGAAAAGCCGCTGATTTATTTTTTTCTCTGTCAAGATGTTTTGCCGGAAACGCAACAAATTTCGTCCTGGCACATAGACTGTTCAGGAACAGCATGGAGGTAGTTTGCAATGAAACAGTATAAAGTCGGAATCATCGGCGCCACCGGGATGGTGGGCCAGCGTTTTGTCACTCTGATGGAAAACCACCCCTGGTTTAAGCTCACCGCCATCGCCGCCTCCCCCCGCTCCGCGGGCAAGCGCTACGAAGAGGCCGTGGCCGGCCGCTGGGCCATGAAGACCCCCATTCCCAACGAGGCCAAGGATCTGGTGGTCATGGACGCCCAGGCCGACATCGAGAAGATTGCCGGCATGGTGGACTTCGTCTTCTGCGCCGTTGACATGAAGAAGGAGGAGATCCGGGCCCTGGAGGAGGCCTATGCCAAGGCCGAGTGCCCTGTGGTGTCCAACAACTCCGCCCACCGCTGGACCGCCGACGTGCCCATGGTGGTGCCTGAGCTCAACGCCCAGCATCTGGCGATCATCCCCGCCCAGCGCAAGCGCCTTGGCACCAAGCGTGGCTTCATCGCCGTTAAGTCCAACTGCTCCATCCAGTCCTACGCTCCCCTGCTCACCCCCATCATGCAGGCGGGCTACCCCATTGAGAAGGTTCTGGTTTGCACCTACCAGGCCATCTCCGGCGCGGGCAAGACCTTTGAGCGCTGGCCCGAGATGGTGGATAACCTTATCCCCTACATCGGCGGCGAGGAAGAGAAGAGCGAGCAGGAGCCTCTGAAGGTCTGGGGCCACATTGAGGGCAATGAGATCGTCAAGGCCGAGGGTCCCGCCATCACCGCCCAGTGCCTGCGCGTGCCTGTGTCCGACGGCCACACCGCCGCCGCCTTCGTCACCTTCGGGGAGAAGAAGCCCACCATGGAGGAGATCAAGGAGATCTGGAAGAACTTCAAGGGCCGCGCCCAGGAGCTGGAGCTGCCCTCCGCCCCCAAGCAGTTC
>CAUFAM010000146.1 GCA_959022875.1 uncultured Oscillospiraceae bacterium
AAGAATGTCGAGTCCCAGCACCACATAGATGCCCAGCAGAATGAGCCGCCCCACCGCGTTGGGGATCAGCCCCACCAGAGCCAGGATGAGCCGGTTGCCCACAAACAGGCAGAACAGGGCGCACAGGCCCCAGATCACAGAATAGGTCAGGTTGATGTGGCCCTCAAACTGAAAGCGCCGGGAGGAGTAGTCCCACCACTTCTGCCCGGTGAGCTTTTCCAGCAGGATACCGGTAAACAGCTCCAGGGCAGTGGCCAAAATCATGCCGCCCAGAAACAGGAAGAAGGGATCGTCCCGCAGCTCAGGCAGGAACAGGGCAAAGAGTACCCCGCCCAGGCCGTAAACCGGGGAGAAGGGGGTGTTGAGGAAGCCGCGGTTCAGAAGCCGGCCTTTCCGGGCGGCAGCCAGGGCCGTCTCGCTCAGCCAGCCCAGAAAGGCGTAGCAGAGAAACAGCCACAGGAGCTGATCAATTGAATATTCCATATAAACCTCAAATTATTGGTTAAAAAAGGCGCGGATCTCGGCCTGGCTGGCCTGAAGAGAGCCCTGGACAAAGTCGGGCTTTCCGCCGCCCCGGCCATTGAGGGCCTGGTTCATCTCCTTAGTCAGTTCGCGAAGCTGGCCGCCCAGCTGGCCAATGGCATATTTGTAGCCCGTCTCCTCCGTTCCGGAGAAGCAGGCACACCGTCCGCCGCAGGAGTGGAGCACCGCATCGCACAGCCGGCGCAGGCTGTCGGGGGAGAGGCCCTCTTCAAAGAGCACCACATCTCCCTTGCCCTGGTGTTCCTGAGCCAGACGGGCAAAGGCGGCGTCCTCCATAACGGCGCACCGGGCTTTCAATGTGGCGGCCTCTTCCAAAAGCCGCTCCACGGCTCCGCCCGTCTCCAGCGCCTTGGCGGAGAGCAGGTGGGATACCTGGGCGTTCTGGGCCTGGACAGCGCTCAGATAGCCCAGGGCCCGGCCTCCGCATACCAGTTGGATACGGACGCCCTCCCGGAACTTTTCCATGGACAGCAGCTTCACCAGTCCGATCTGTCCGGAGGAGCGCACGTGGGTGCCGCAGCAGGCGCAGCAGTCTGCCCCCGGGAAGGTGACGATGCGCACCTGTCCGGTGAGCTCCTTTTTGCTGCGGTAGTCGATGGTTTCCAGCTCCTCCCGGGAGGGGTAGGCGATGTCAATGGGGTGGTCCTCCCAGAGATAGCGGTTTACGTCCGCCTCCAGTTCCTGGAGCTGCTCCGGGGTGAGCAGGACGTTTAAGTCGATAGTAACCACGTCGCTGCCCAGGTGGAAGCCCACATTGTCGCAGCCCCATTTGGCGTGGGCCATGCCGGAGACGATGTGCTCCCCGGAGTGCTGCTGCATAAGGTCAAAGCGCCGCACCCAGTCGATCTCCCCGGAGACGCAGCTGCCTTCTTGCAGCGGGCCGTCGCAGGTGTGAACCACCCGTCCGTCCCGGTTATGTACCTCCAGCACCCGGACAGAACCCAGAATGCCGGTGTCATAGGGCTGGCCGCCCCCCTCGGGATAGAAGGCGGTCTGATTCAGGATGATGTTGTACCCTTTCTTGCCCTGGGCGCAGGACTCCACCACCGCGTCAAAGGAGGTGAGGAAGGGATTTGCTTCGTAGAGCCGTTCCATATATAAATGCCTCCATAGGCGTTTTGCCGCCCGGAGGCGGCAAAACCAGTCAAGTTGTTCGGTTGTGAGCGAAAAAGGCTCGACCCAGGAGTTCCATCGCCCGCAGGCGATGGAATAAATTGAAATCCGTTTTTAGGGCGGCTTCGCCGTCCTAAAAACACTTCTCGCGCAAAACCGGCCGACTTTTCCGAATGGAATCGAGGCCGGTTTTGCGTGCAGCTTTTCTCAAACAAGGGGCATTGCCCCTTGTTTGAAGAGCTTTAGCTCCAGCTCTCCTCCAGCTCCGAGCGCTTGGCCCGGCCCATAAGGTCGGTGATGACGTTGTGTACGTCCCGGCCCTCATAGAGAACCTCATAGGCGGCCTGGGCGATGGGCATCTCCACGCCGGCCTTCTGGGCCAGGGCGCGGGCGTTGGCTGCGGCGTAGTAGCCCTCCACCACGGCGCCCACCTCTTTAATAGCCTCCTGCACATCCTTGCCCTGACCGATGAGAATGCCGCAGCGGCGGTTACGGGAGTGCATGGAGCAGCAGGTGACGATGAGGTCGCCCATACCGGCAAGGCCGGTGAAGGTCTCCTTCTTGCCACCCAGGGCCACACCCAGGCGAACCATCTCGGCAAGGCCGCGGGTCATCAGGAGGGCCTTGGTGTTGTCACCGTAGCCCATGCCGTCGCAGCAGCCGGCGCACAGGGCGATGATATTCTTGAGCGCGGCGCAGATCTCAGTGCCGATCTTGTCGTCGCTGGTGTAGACCCGGAAGCGCTGATTCATAAAGAGGTCCTGGACCTGCTCGGCGATCTTCAGATCGTCGGCGGCGGCCACCACGCCGGTTGGGATGCGGCGGCCAACCTCCTCCGCGTGGGAGGGGCCGGAGAGGACCACCACGGGACAGTGGCCCTGGAGCTCCTCCTCAATGACCTGGCTCAGGCGCAGGGAGCTGTCTTTTTCAATGCCCTTGGACACAGACACCAGAATGGTGCCCGGATCGGCCAGCACCTTCAGCTTGGCGGCGGTGGTGCGCACGGCAAAGGAGGGGGTAGCGATCACTACCAGGCCGCAGCCCTTGACGCAGGCCATGTCGGTGGAGAACTTCAGCTCGGGGGGCAGACGCACGCCCTTGAGCATGGGGTTTTCGTGGGTCTCGCGTAAAACCTTGGACTCCTCCTCGGTGTAGGACCAGAGGGTGACGTCGTTGCCGTTTTCCAACAGGAGCATAGCCAGAGCGGTGCCCCAGGCGCCGCTGCCCAGTACGGTGATCTTCATAGAGAAGCCTCCTTTAAATTTGGTGCATGATTTGAGTTGTGCCTCGCCTGTTCGCGACGGCTGGGACGCTATTTCTTCTTATGCAGACTGAATTTGTTTTCGGTTCCCGTAATCAGCCGGTGAATGTTTCCCCGGTGCATATACAAAATGAGAAGTCCGATGAAGGCTCCCAGACCGGTGATGAGGGGGTCGTGGTAAACAAACCAGGTGGCGAAGGGGAAACTGGCTCCCGCCCAGCAGGAGCCCAGGGAGACGTAGCGGGTGAGAATGGCCAGAATGAGAAAGCCGCCCCACACCACCAGAGCGATGCGCCAATCGATCATAATGGCGATGGCACCGCCGGAGAGGATGCCCTTGCCCCCCTTAAAGTGGAACATACAGGGGAACATGTGCCCCAGCAGGCACCACAGACCCGCCCAGTACTTTGACAGGGCATCCACAGCCAAAACCACATCCATGCTGCCCAACATGAGAAGCTGTCCGGCAAGCCCAACACACAGGCGGATGGCCACCACAGCCTTCAGCACATCGGTGAGGATGACCACAAAGGTGAGAGGGCCGCCAAAGGTGCGGAAGAAGTTGGTGAGGCCCGCGTTGCCGCTGCCGTGGTTTCGCACGTCGTCCCGCAGAATGTATTTGGAGACAATGACCGCTCCGTTAAAACATCCGCAGAAGTACGCGGTGACGGCCAGGATGAGAGCGACCAGCCAAATGCCGGAGCCAAAGGACATCAGGACAGAAAAGGTATCTGCCATGGTTTAGTCCTCCTTCTCGCTCTTCTGCCGGACGGTGAGGCGCACCGGGGTACCTTCCAGTCCGAAGGTGGAGCGGATCTGATTTTCCAGGTAGCGCTGATAGGAGAAGTGGAACAGCCGTGCGTCGTTGCAGAAGCAGACAAAGTGGGGCGGACGCACGCCCACCTGGGTCATATAGTAGATCTTCAGCCGGCGGCCCTTGTCCGTGGGGGGCTGCACCCGGGCGGTGGCGTCGGCCAGCAGGGAGTTGAGCATACCGGTGGAGATGCGGGTGGCGGCCTGATTGTTCACGTAGTTAATGAGTTCAAACAGCCGGTCCACACGCTGGCCCGTAAGGGCGGAGATGAAGAGAATGGGGGCGTAGGTCATATAGGAGAGGTCCCGCATAACGTCCTGGCGCATCCGGTCCATGGTTTTGCCGTCTTTTTCGATGGCGTCCCACTTGTTGACCACGATGATGCAGGCTTTGCCCGCCTCGTGGGCCAGACCGGCCACCTTGGTGTCCTGCTCGGTGACCCCCTCCTGGGCGTCGATCATAATGAGACATACATCGCAGCGCTCAATGGCCATGGTGGAGCGCAGCACAGAGAACTTTTCGATCCGGTCATCTACCTTGGACTTTTTGCGCATACCGGCGGTGTCGATGAACAGGTATTTGCCGTGCTCATTTTCAAAGGAACTGTCTACCGCGTCACGGGTGGTGCCCGCTACGTTGGAGACAATGACCCGTTCCTCGCCCAGAATGCGGTTGATGAGGG
>CAUFAM010000147.1 GCA_959022875.1 uncultured Oscillospiraceae bacterium
AATTCGGGGTGTATCCTTGGAGACCCTGTTCAAAATTGCCCAAGTATTGAAGATTCAGCCCTCCAAACTGTTGGAGGACGACTGATTAACATTGTAAAAAGAAAGGGAGTGCCGCCACCGGAATGTATCCGGTGGCGGCACTCCTCTTTTCATGATGGTTTAGGCGCTCCTCCTCTTAGAGCTTCCACTGACCGGACTCTTCACGGCCAGATACGAACGCTTGATACAAGCCCTCCTGGGCCATGAGCTGGCTGTGTGTGCCTCGCTGAACGATCTGTCCGCCGTCCAGCACCAGGATCTGGTCGGCGTTACGGACCGTCTTCAGCCGGTGAGCGATCATCAGAATGGTCTTGTCCCGGGTCAGGGCTTCGATGGCCTTCTGTAGCCGGTCCTCATTCTCCGGGTCCACATTGGCGGTGGCCTCGTCCAGGATTACGATGGGGGCGTCTTTCAGGATGGCCCGGGCAATGGAGATGCGCTGCTTCTCGCCGCCGGAAAGGCTGGAACCACCCTCGCCGATGACGGTGTCATAGCCTTGGGGCAGGGTGAGAATGAAGTCGTGGCAACAGGCTTTCTTCGCCGCAGCCACCACTTCCTCGTGGGTGGCATTGGGGCATCCAAACTTGATGTTGTTTTCCACCGTGTCGGCAAAGAGATAGACCTTCTGGAATACCATGGAGATCTGATCCATCAGGCCCTCCAGGGTATAGTCCTTCACATTCTGACCGCCCACAAGGACGGTGCCGCTCTCCACATCCCAGAACCGGGCGATGAGATTACACAGTGTGGTTTTCCCGGAACCGCTGGGGCCCACGATGGCGGTGGTGGTTCTGTCCGGGATGGCGAAGGATACATCCCGCAGGATAGGCCGCTGGTCATAAGAGAACGAAACATGGTCGAAGGTAATGCTGTGCTCCCTGGGCGTGCCGGCCCGACCGGTCTCTGCCAGCTGGGGCATGGCGTCCGTCTCATCGGCATGGGCCATGCAGCTGCTGACGATACGCAGCAGGGACATGCCGCTGCCCGCCGAGGAGATCTGAGCAAAGACCAGGAAGGACATGATGACCACCATCAGAGCGTTGGCCAGAATCATCGTTCCGGAGAGATAGAACCATACCGCCGCAAGCATCATGGCCACGCTTCCCAGCTGGAGCGCGATCCCCTGCGCCATAATATAAGGGGTGAACATCTTTTCGATGTTCAGGTTGCTGCGGCAGTTGTATTCCAGTGCTTCCTGCAAGGTGCGGTCACCCCGTCCGGTGAGGTTGAAGGACTTCACCACGCTCATGCCCTGCACATACTCCAGCACCGCCTCCACCAACTTGGCCTCGGACTTCTGACGGTGCGGGGCGAGGGCGGCGGATTTTTGCTCCATGGCCGAGGTGATGAACAAATAAACTGCTGTGGCCGCCACCACAATGAGACCGATCCGCCAGTCAAAAATCAGGATCATCACCGTAAAGACCAGAGCGTTGAGCATCCCGCCCAGCATGGTCACCAACACCATGGGGGCCACAGTCTCCACATTGTCCAGTACAGTGGTGCAGACCCCGGTGAGCTCTCCCAGGCTGTTGTCGTTGAAGTAGCCCATGGGGACGGATTTCATCCGCTGCCCGATGGCCACGCGCTTATTTGCCGCCATGAAGTACCCTGCGTGGGTCTGCTCGAGCTGGGAGAAATATCTGATCACGGCGCTGCCCAGAATACTGACTGCCAACAGGCCCAGCGCCTGCCACGCCGTGGCAGGGCCGGTTTTTCCATCCAGCAGAGCCAGGATGGTGTAGTAGATGGCGGCAATCTCAAACATATGGAATACCGCATTGAAAAAGCAGGCGATCACCGAGCGCCGGATGTTGCGCTGTTCCTCACCGGCAAACCGCCAGATACCTCTGAATGTCTCGATCATACCGTTTCTCCCTCCTTTGCGCCCATGTGAGCCTGCCACAGATCGGCGTACAACGGACAATGGCGCAGCAGGTCTTCATGCCTGCCCTGCGCCTCGATGCTTCCATCCTTCACCACCACGATCTGATCAGCGCCGGTGATGGTGGACAGGCGGTGGGCAATGACGATGACCGTCTTACCCTCCACCAGTTTTGCCACTGCCCGCTGGACCACTGCTTCATTCTCCGGATCAATGTAGGCGGTGGCCTCGTCCAGAATCACCACGGGGGCGTTTTTCAGCATAGCCCGGGCGATGGCGATACGCTGCCGCTCTCCTCCGGAGAGATGGGCGCCTCCGCCGCCCACCCGGGTGTCATAGCCATGATCCAACTGGCGGATGAAGCCGTCGCATCCGGCGGCTTTGGCGACTTGTTCCACTTCCTGATCCGTGGCATTTACCCGGCCCATACGGATATTTTCCCGGATGGTATCGTCAAAGAGGTAATTGTCCTGAGAAACAAAGGCCACCTGGTCGTAGAGTTGTTCCAGCGGGATACGGCTTTCCTCCACGCCGCCCAGGGTAATGCGGCCCTCGGTCACATCCCAGAAACCGGCGATGAGCTTGGCGATGGTGGACTTGCCCGAACCGGAGGGTCCAACCAAAGCGGTGAGGCTGCCGGCCGGAATGGTGAGGGAGATGTTGTGGAGGATCTCCTTGTCCTGAGCATATCCAAAGGAAACATGATCCAAGGCGATATCCGGTTTTCCCAGCTGTGCCGGCTGTGTTCCGTGATCCTGCTCCGGTTTCAGCAGGATCTCATCCACCGAACCTACGATGGTACCTACCTTGGCAAGATTATCCACAAAGCCCATGGCGGCAATGAGAGGTCCCACAATACTCATGGACAGGATGATGGTGGTGAGAAATACCTCTGCGGACAAACTGCCGTCCGTGTAGAAGATCCAGCCCACAGGCAGCACCGTGATAAGGGTGGTGGGCGCGATGGCATAGGCCAGAGCCATCCCAAACTGGCATTTCTTCATCCAGTTGTAATAGTAGGCGGCATTGGCCCGTACCCGGGAAGAGAACTTCTCATAGGAGTTCTTTCCCTGATTGAAGGCCTTGATGACCTCAATGCCGCCGATGTACTCCACAATGGTCTCGTTCATGGCCTGGGTCGTCTCCACCGCCCCCTGATAGTCCTTGCCATAGCTGCCCATAATGGCCATCATAAAAGCCATGCCCACAGGAATGGACACCAGACTCAGCAATGCCATGCGCCAGTCCAGCGTGAACAGATACACGAGAACGCATACCGGTGCCAGCAGATTGGAGGTCATCTCTGGCAGCAGATGGGCCAGCGTCGTCTCCATACTCTCCACCTGATCTACCACGATTTGTTTGAGCCGTCCGCTGGAGGTGTCCAGAATGTCTCCCAAGGGTAAGCGGGGCATTTTAGACAGAACCATCTTCCGGATGTCCCGCAGGATCTGAAAGGTGGCCTTGTGGGAGAGGGAAAGTGCCAGATTGTAAAGCAGGGTTTTGGCCAGATAGCCCCCCAGAGCCACCATACACCACAGAAGATAGAAGTTCCAGTCCTGCTGCCCGGTCAGAAGCGCTACCAGGATGTGCCCCGCTGAGAGATACGGCAGCAGCCCCAGCAGGACACCCGCCACCGCGCAGAAGATGGCGGCAATCAGGCCGCCGTGATGTTCCCTGCCCAGCTGCCACAGCCGCAGCAGCGGGCTTTGCGTTTTCTGCATAAATAAGCCTCCTTTAGTTAGTTATTGCTAACCTTTGGTTCTATGAAAAGGCCGCCGGGAAAGCGGCCTTTTGCACTACCGGAAGTTTTCGGGATGAAAGATCGTCTCAAATCCTGCCATGTGATAGCGGTTGAGCTGGCGGATATAGTGGAGCGCCCGGGCCTTATCCATGCGGTGCCGCACCGGCTCAAACATTCCGTTGAAGTAGGCGGTGGTAACGATATGGATCAAGTCCTCGGTGACCTGACCGGAGCGGACGCTCTCACAGCCGATGACCTCCATGTATTTGTAGGTGTAACTGACTTCGATCTCCACCAACTCGTCAATATAGTGGGCATATTCCGTCCCGGCGGCCCGGCGGAGCAGCAGTTCAAACTCCGGCAGGTGCTCATAGATGTAGTCAAACAGTCCCTCCTGGGCATGGGCAGTGTAACGCCCCATCTCCTCCTGCTGGGTTTGGCCGTCAAACCGGTGAAAAGACTCCTGAATCTCCAAAAAACGGCGCTTCAGCTCTCCGGCAGCAGGCTCCACCAGGGCGCGGAACAATCCAGCCTTGTCGGTAAAGCGGGTATAGATGGAGCCGGTGCTGGTTCCCGCCGCCTTGGCGATGTCCCGCAGGGAGGCCAGAGCAAAGCCTTTTTCCAAAAATTCCCGACGGGCGCAGCGGAGTACATTTTCATAGACCCCTTCGATCTGCTTTGCCATGGTATCACCTCTCAATTCAAA
>CAUFAM010000148.1 GCA_959022875.1 uncultured Oscillospiraceae bacterium
AGTCCGTCCCGGTCCAGGGCCGCCATGAGCGCATAAAGGTCTTGAACACATACCACAGGTCAGCGGCATGGAAGGCTCCCATGTCATCGCCGGGCAGCTGCCGGTCAATGCAGTAGACATAGGTATCCCCTGTCCCCTGCTTCTCCCGCAGCAGGGCCCAGGCCTCGGCCGATGCCCGGCAGTGGTCGGTAAAGTGGTGGTCTTTGGAATATTCCTCAAAGGCCTCCTCACCCCCGCAGAGCCGGGCCATCTCCTGTCCCTTCTCCGGACCATACTCCTGCTCCAGAATGCCGGTCCACACCTGGTAATTGGGCGCAGCGGGAATGCCCTCCTTTCCGGTGTAGCCGATGAGGCAGGGCACATGGCGGTAATCTCCCGCCTTGGCCATGTTTTCCAGGGAGTCGGGCAGCACCCAGCCGTCCACCACCGGGGTGCGCTGCAGCCCCAGGGAGGGCATGGATTTGCCCCAGCGCTCCAGCAGCTCCTGCCAGCTCAGTTCCCGGGCCTGGGCAATGGTCTCCACCCCCAGCAGGGACAGGTCGGTGCGCGCTTGCGCCTCCTTTAAGGTGGGGAAACGCATATCGGGCACGGCCGTAAAGCCCCCGCCGCTTTGCATGATGGCCTTGTTCACCAGCCCTTTGGTCAACGGCGTGGTCAGCAGCGCCTGGATGGACATGGCTCCGGCGGACTGGCCGGCGATGGTGATGTTTTCCGGGTCACCGCCGAAGTGGGCAATGTTTCGCTTCACCCACTGCAGGGCAAACACCTGGTCCAGCAGGCCGTAATTGCCCGACACCCCATGCTCGGATTCGGCATCCAGCTCCGGATGGGTCATCCAGGCAAAAATGTTGAGCCGGTAATTGATGGTGACCAGGATGACCCCCTGGCGGGCAAAGGGTTCCCCGTCAAAGTGAGCAGAATGGCCGTAGCCGGTCATAAAGGCCCCGCCGTGAACCCAGAAGATCACCGGCAGCTTTTCCTCCCGGCTCTGGGCAGGCGTCCAGACGTTGAGATACAGGCAGTCCTCATCCATGGGCTCCTCCACCGGATAAAACTCCTTGGCATAGAAGCCCGCCATGGGAGGCTGAGGGCACCGGGCGCTGGGCCGGGCGCAGTCCCGCACCCCGTCCCAGTTGGCCGCGGGCTGAGGGGGCCGCCAACGCAGCTGTCCCACCGGAGGCGCGGCATAGGGAATGCCATAATAGGCGGTAATGCTGGGCCAGCCGCAGGCTACGCCGCGTACCGCCCCGTTTTCCACCACAGTCTCTCTCACAAAAAGCGCTCCTTTCTCAGTTGGTCAGAGGGGACGTTTCCCCGCTCCATCCTTCCTTATCGTTTCATAAAAAGATGCTCCATGATCAAATCACGGAGCATCTTTTTCATCACTGGGGCACTGCCCCAGCACAATTTGTTCTACTCCCGCGCGCGTACCGATGCTCCGAATCAGAGCCGCATGCCGGCAGCAGGTACAGATGATCGCTTTCTCAGCGCAGCTTACTCGCCCCGGGCAGCGGCGGCAGCGGCCACATAGCTGTCCACAAAGGCAGGATCGATGTCTTCCTTCATCATGTCGATGACCACCTGGGAAGCGCCGGCATAGGCCTCCTGGATGTCAGCGGGAACCTCGCTGCACACCAGGCCGTACTCGTCCTCACACAGCTTCTGCATACGGGCGTTGTCCTCAGCGGTACCCTCGGTCTGATACTTCTGCACGGAGTACAGGAACTGGTTCAGAGCCTGCTTCTGGGCGTCGGACATGCTCTCATACTTGGCGTTGTTCATGACATAGGTGGAGATGAAGGGGATGTGGTTGGTGAAGGTCATGTAGTTCTGAACCTCACACAGCTTGGCGCCCACATAGGAGGCCCAGGGGTTCTCCTGCGCGTCCATCATGCCCTGCTGCAGGGCGATGTACAGCTCGCCGAAGGCCAGGGGGGTGGGGTTGGCGCCCAGCTCCTTCCAGAAGGCCATGTGGTACTTGTTCTCCTGGGTACGCAGGTTCAGGCCCTGGAGGTCAGCCAGAGAGTTGATGGGATCGTTGGAAGAGGTGATGCGGAAGTCGGTGGCGAAGGCAGTGAGCAGACGCAGGCCGGCCTCATTGTAGTAGGGCTGGATCTGCTCCAGGAAGCCGCCGCTGAGCACCTCGTTGCACTGGTCCACGTTGTCGTAGAGGCCGCCGATGTCCAGCACGGCCAGCTCGGGAATCAGGCCAACCTGGGAGGTGGGAGCGCCGTTGAAGATGTCCACGCTGCCCATCTGGGCGCCCTCGATCAGCTCGGTGTCGCCGCCCAGCTGGCCGGAGGGATAGAAGTTGATGACAAAGTTGCCGTCGGTCCACTCCTGGATCTCAGCCAGATACTTGTCCAGGGCGTCGCCCATGATGGTGCCGTCCACGGTGCCGGAGCAGCCCATGGACAGGGTGATGGGCTCACAGGGGATTTTAAGGCCGGTGGTGTCGTCCACGATCTCGGTGGTGGTGGGGGCGGCCAGGGAGCTGTCGCCGGAATTGGTGCTGCCGGCGTTGGAAGCGGCGCCGCTGGAGCTGGTGCCGCCTCCGCAGGAGGCCAGGGTCAGGGTCATGGCAAGGGCCAGGGCAGTGGCAGTCAATCTCTTGAAGTTCATGCGTTTTTCCTCCATTTTATTTTAAATCATTATAATTGGTTGCTTCTTGTTTGTCGCCACTTTTTTACAGCAGGCAGAGGCTGATAGGCTCAATAAAGGTAATGAGGGCCAGAGCGATGATAAAGCAGCCAATGAAGGGCAGGGCTCTCTTACCCAGCGTCGCCACCGGGACATCCACCAGCGGCGCGGCCACAAACAGGTTCATGCCGAAGGGCGGGGTAACGAAGCCCACGGCCAGGTTGGTGACCATGACAATGCCCAGGTGCACGGCGTTGATGCCGAAGCTCTCAGCCACAGGCAGCAGGATGGGGGCGATGATAACCACGGCGGCGCCCACGTCCATGAACATGCCCAGGATCAGCAGCAGCACGTTGATGACGATGAAGAGCATGACCCCGCTGTGGATGGTAGCGGTGATGAGATCCTGCAGCACGTCGGTGGCACGCAGCAGCACCAGAACGCGGCTGAAGCCGGTGGCCAGGCCGATGAGCACGCAGATGGGGGCGTAGGAAGCAATGGCGTCCTTGAACAGCTGGGGAATGTCCTTGATCTTGATGGTCTTGTAGATAAAGATACAAACCAGCAGGGCGTAGAACACGGACACGCAGGCAGCCTCAGTGGGAGTGACATAGCCGCCGTAGATGCCGCCCAGGATGATCACGGGGGTCAGCACGGCCCAGAAGCCGTCCAGGAACACCCGGATGAAGCCGCGCTGCTTCAGAGCGGCGTAGTTGGCGTTAATCTTCTCCTTGTCTTCGCCGTGGGTCTTGCAGTAGATCCAGCAGTAGATCATGATGGTCAGGGCGATGAGACAGCCAGGGACAATACCGGCGGTGAACATGTCGCCCACGGAGGTGTTGGTGAACAGACCATACATAATGAAGGGGATGGACGGGGGAATGATGACGCCCAGGCCGCCGGCGGTAGCCACGATGGCGGCGGAGAACACCTTGTCATAGCCCAGGCCCACCAGGATGGGGATACACATGGAGCCCACGGCGGCGGCGGTAGCCGGGCCGGAGCCGGAGATGGCGCCGTAGAACAGGCAGGTCACCACCACCGCGCAGGGAACACCGGCGGTTCTGCGGCCGGCAATGTAAGCGAAGATGTCAAACAGCTTCTTGGAGATGCCGCCCCTGGTCATCAGAGCGCCGGAGAGCATAAACAGGGGGATAGCCAGAATGGGGGTAGTATTCAGGCCGCCGATCAGGCCCTGAATGATGTAGTTCATGTTGCCGGGGAAGGTGGGGTTGACCAGCTGGGGAATAAAGGTGGCCAGACCCATGGCCACCGCCATAGGCAGCGCCAGCACCATGGCCAGCAAAAACGCTCCGAATACAAGTCCTAACATTACTTCAGCGCCTCCTTTTCCGCCGGCTTAAAGAACCGGTACAGGTCCTGGATCTGCCGGACAAAGCCCAGGGTAGAACCAATGAGCACCGCGGCGTAGATGATCCACAGGGGGATTTCCATGGCCGGGCTGGTCATGCCGCCCCGGTAGGAATTCATGGTAGCCTGGTAGGCGTAGAAGCCCAGGTAGCCGAAGAACAGCAGGGTGACAACCCGTCCCACCAGATCCAGAATGTTCTGCAGGAACTTGGGGAAGAAGGTAACCAGGATGTCCACCTTCAGCATCTTACCCTTGCGCACACAGTAGCCCATGGAAAGGAAGCCGGAGTACACAAAGCAGAACCGGCAGAATTCCTCGGGCCAGGACATGGACTGACGGAAGAAGTACCGCATGA
>CAUFAM010000149.1 GCA_959022875.1 uncultured Oscillospiraceae bacterium
ACGTGGACCGCGCTCAGGCTTGGATCAAGACCGGCGCTCAGCCCACTGAGACCGTCCGTGACCTGCTGAAAAAGGCCGGTGCCCTGTAAGGCTGGAGGTTTTGCACACAATGAAAGAGCTTCTGACCTATGTTGCCCAGAACCTGGTGGAACACCCCGAGCAGGTGTCTGTCGCCGAGGTCGAGGGCGACGGCGAGACTGTGCTGGAACTCCGGGTGGCCCCGGAGGATATGGGCAAGGTCATCGGCCGCCAGGGCCGCATTGCCAAGGAGATCCGTATCCTGATGCGTTCCGCTGCCCAGCGCTCCGGAAAACATGTCAGCGTAGAGATCGTCGATTAACAACAAAGGCGCAGGGGTTTCCCTGCGCCTTTGCTCTATCAAACGGAGGTCTGATATTATGCTTCAGCAATATTTAGAGGTGGGCAAGGTCACCAATGTCCACGGTCTGATGGGCGAGGTCCGGGTGCAGCCCTGGGCCGACAGCCCGGAGTTTCTCTGCAAGTTCAAAACCCTCTATGTGGACAAGACCCATTGGCCCATCGAGGTGGAACGCTCCCGGGTCCACAAGAATATGGTCATCATCAAGTTTCGCGGCGTTACCGACGTGCCCAGCGCCATGTCCATGCGAAACGCCATTTTATATATTGACCGCGCCGATGCCAATCTCCCCGAGGGCAGCTTCTTCCTGGCCGACATCTACGGCCTGGAGGTCCGGGACGCCCAGAGCGGTGAAGTGCTGGGCAAGATTGCCGATGTGCTCACCCTCCCGGCCAACAATGTCTATGTGGTCAAGGGCGGAGCGCGGGAGCTGATGATTCCCGCTGTGCCCCAGTTCATCGCGGAGACCAACATTGAGGACGGCTATATCCGGGTCAACATGATGGAGGGCCTGTGATGAAATACGAGTGGAAGGGCCCCATCCGTTTCGGCGTAGTCCTCTTTCTCCTATACCTGGCCATCCACTACTGGGGGAAACTCTCCTCCCTGCTCCTGCTCGCCTTGGGCGCCGCCTTTCCGCTGCTCCTGGGAGCCGTGGTGGCTTACGCAGTCAACATCCTTATGAGCATGTATGAGCGGTGGTACTTCCCCGCAAGCCAAAACCGGGCCGTGGTGAAAAGCCGCCGTCCCGTGTGCCTGGTGCTGGCCTACGCCAGCTTGATCGCCATTGTGGTGCTCATCGTGCGCATGATCCTTCCCGAGCTGGCCAATTCGGTAAGCTTGCTGATCCGGGAGGCCGTCCCCCTGCTGGAGGACCTGAGTCTGAAAATTAACGAGAATCTGGACATCAATCAGCTGGCCGCTTTTTCCGGAGTCATTCTGGCCGACGGCTCCATCGATTGGAGAGAGATTCTCACCACCGCTGTCAACTGGCTTATCTCCGGCTTGGGCGGTGTGATGGGCTCGGTGATGTCTCTGGCTTCGGCCACCGTATCCGCTGCCTTTACCGCCATTGTGAGCACTATCTTTTCCATCTACCTGTTGTTCGGAAAGGAAAAGCTCCAGCATAACTGCGCCCGGGTGCTGAAGACCTACCTAAAGCCCACCTGGTACAGCCGGCTCATCTACTTTTTGGAGACCTTGAACACCTGCTTCCACAACTTTGTGGTGGGCCAGTGTACCGAGGCCGTCATTCTGGGACTTCTGTGCATGGGCGGCATGATGTTCTTCCGCTTCCCCTACGCCTCCATGGTGGGAACCCTGGTGGGCTTCACCGCCCTCATCCCCGTGGCAGGCGCCTATATCGGTGCGGGCGTAGGCGCATTTATGATCTTTACCTCCTCCCCGCTCCAGGCCCTGCTGTTTCTGATCTTCATCGGGATCCTTCAGCAGTTGGAGGGTAACCTCATCTATCCCAAGGTGGTGGGTTCCTCCATCGGCCTGCCAGGAATCTGGGTGCTGGCTGCCGTCACCGTGGGCGGCGGCGTGCTGGGTATCGGCGGCATGCTCCTTGCTGTTCCCCTCACCGCCACCCTCTATCAGATGCTGCGCACCGACGTGCTGCGGCGCAACCCCACCGAGCCCCCCGTTCCCGCTCCGGAGCCTTCCGAAGAAAATTCCCCTGAGACATAACAAACGCGTGTGGAAGAACTCTTCCACACGCGTTTTCTTGCTATTTTCCCAAACAAAAGAGCAAAATCCCCTGTATCCACCCCGGCACTCCCGCCTGGACCATGGCCTGGGTCACTGTCTCCCGGGAAGCCTCCAGTCCCAGCGTCACCGCCCCGGCGGCCTCCCGGCCCACCGCAAGCAGCTCCCCGGAAGCCGAGGCCCCCACCGCCACCCTGGAAGCGACGGCCGCGCCTCCCCCGGCGTACACCCCCACTGCCGAGCCGCCTATGGCCAGATACCCCAGGGCACAGCCACCCACAGCTATGATGCCAATGCTAATGCCGCCCAGAGCCACCAGGCCCACTGCCATCCCGGCCAGCACCAGCAGCCCCAGGCAAATGGCCCCAAGGGAGAGGATCCCCGCTGCAAAGCACCCAATGGCCACCACACCGGTGGCCACATTACCGATGGCCACAATTCCTCTGGCCCAGGTCAGGCCCCGCTGGGACAGATTGATGTGCACCAGAGGAAGGCCAAACAGCGTCCGCTCACTTTTATACTCGTAGTGCCACCCCTCATAGTGGTAGTGGTTCTCCACCACCACCGGCCGTTCCTGCAGCAGCTCCGGCTCCCGGCCCAGGATGAGCCAGTCCAGGGTCACATTGAAGTAGCTGGCCAGGGCCGTCAAATTGTCCACATCCGGGCGGCTGGTTCCCGCCTCCCACTTCTGCACCGCCTGGCGGCTTACCCCCACCAGGTTGGCCAGCTCCTCCTGGCTGAGTCCGGCCTTTTTCCGAAGCTCATAGAGCCGCGTCTCAAAATTCATCGTTTCTTCCTCCAGTCCTCTTTTTTCCCGGGACGCCTCACAGTGTAGCAAACTTCCCTCCTCCGGGCAACCAAACCCAAGATACAATCTGACAACAGCCGGTTGCATCTCCTGTTTTTCTCCTTTTTCAGAGAAAAACGCCGCCATCCCCAACGCAGGACGGCGGCGTAGTGTTTATTCGTTCTCCTGGGTACAGAACATGGGACGTGCTTCGTCAAAGAGGTCCACCATGCCGCAGTAGTTCAAAATCTCATACTGCCGCAGCCACTCCTGATCCGCTTCCGACAGCTCCTCCTCCGAGAGGAATTGTCCATCGGCAGTCACAAAGCCCACCGGAGTGATAGCAGGCAGATCCTCATACATCTGGGACAGGAAGTTCATAAATCCGGTCATGGGCAGCCCGGCCAGCTGGGCGGTAAGCACCCCCAGATAATTGGGGCTGATGATGACATCTTCTTGCTCTTCAATGTCATAGTTGGCCCAGATGAAGAAGGGCACGGCATACTGCTGCATGACCTCCTGGGTGGTGCGCTCGGAGAGCTTTTTGCCGTAGAGCTGCTCATAGAAGGCGTTGGTGAGGGGCGGCTGATGGTCGCCGAAAAAGACGATCATGGTGGGCTCATCACACTGACTGTAATAGGTGATAAGCTCCTCCAGGGCCTTATCGCTCTCCTCCATCAGGCAGAAGAACTGCTGAGCGCTGCGGTCGGCACTGTTCAGATTGTCGGGCAGTTCGATGGTCCGCTCCAAATTCCTCCACCCCTGGGCGTAACCGCTGTGGTTCTGCATGGTCACGTTGAAGAAGAAGGTGGTGTCCTCCCCTTGGGTGGAATGGTAGATCATTTCATAGTCGGACTTGTCCGAGATATAGTTGCGGATATAATAGGGGTCAATGACATCCTCCTCGTACATCTGCTTGTCAAAATCCAGGTACTCATAGGCCAGCACCCGATTCCATCCCGAGGATTTGTAGGGATGGAAGGCAGTGGTGTCATATCCGATATTCCCCGCCAACGCGGCCAGGGAGGGCATACCCTCCTCCACATAGAGCTGATAGGCCACGGTGTGAGGGGGCTGGAAGAGGCTGGTAAAGCCTGTCAGGTACTCAAACTCAATGGTGGCGGTGCCGCCTCCGGTGACCGAGGAATACATCCAGCCCTTGACGGTATTCTCCTTCATGGAATGGAGGAAGGGGGTGGGGTCCTCAGAAGACTCAAAGCTGTCAAACACCGAGAAGTCCCCAAAGGACTCATTCATAATGACAATGAGGTTGGTGGGCTGCCTGAACGCATCCCCCTCCAGGCTGGGGTACTCCTCCATGAGCTCCAGCACCGCCTCCTCCGAG
>CAUFAM010000150.1 GCA_959022875.1 uncultured Oscillospiraceae bacterium
TACTTCTGCGACGACAAGGAGACCCAGCGGGTGATCCGAGAGATGTATGATAACCACGGCTACCTCATTGACACCCACACCGCCGTGGCCTTCTCCGCCCTGGAGCAGTACCGGAAGGAGACCGGGGACGAGACGGCCTGCATCGTAGCCTCCACCGCCAGCCCCTTCAAGTTCTGCGGCAGTGTGCTGGAGGCTCTGGGGGAGAGCGAGATTGCCCAGGGACTGGATGCCCTGGATCAGCTTGCCGCCAAGTCCGGCCAGCCCGCTCCCGCCCCTCTGGCTGGTCTGCGTAACAAGCAGGTTCGCTTTACAGTGACTGTGGAAAAAGACCATATGGTGGACGCAGTGCGGAATATGCTGGGGTGAGCTATGGCCCTGTACGCCATCGGAGACACTCACCTGTCCCTGAGCAGCGATAAGCCCATGGACGTGTTCGGCGGAGGCTGGACGGGCTATGTGGATAAGCTGCGGGAAGGGTTTTCCCGGGTGGGAGCGGAAGATACCGTGGTCATCTGCGGCGATGTGTCCTGGGGGATGAGCCTGGAGGAGGCGAAGGCGGACTTTGCCTTTCTGGATGCCCTGCCCGGGAAGCGGAAGCTGCTGCTGAAGGGCAACCATGACTACTGGTGGACCACCGCCGCCAAAATGAACCGCTTTTTCCAGGAAAACGGCTTTTCCACCCTGGAGATCCTCCATAATAATTGTGCCGTTTATGAAGACATTGCCCTGTGCGGAACCCGGGGCTGGTTTTACGAAGAGGACCGGGGGGAGCACAGCGCCAAGATTTTCAACCGGGAGCTTATGCGTCTTGAGACGTCTCTGAAGGCGGGGGGCGAGCGGGAGAAAATCTGCTTTCTCCACTATCCGCCCATCTATCAGGGCTACCGCTGCCAGGAGATCATTGACCTGCTGAAGCGGTACGAGGTGAAGCTGTGCTGCTACGGCCACCTCCACGGTCCCAGTCACCGGTTTGCCGTCAATGGGCAGCGGGATGGGGTGGAGTTCCGGCTGATTGCTGCCGACTATGTGGGATTTCAGCCGGTAGAGCTTATTTCTTCGGAAAAAATTCTATAAAATTTAAAAAATAGTCTGGTCAAACCGCCGCATATCTGATAGAATATCGTGGCGAAAGTAAAAAGGTTCATCCTGGCCCGGTCAAAGGGAGGGGGTGGGCCGACAGGAGGAAATTAATAAATGAAGGTCACCAATGTAGAGAAGAAAGAAAAAAGCACCGTTGAGCTGACAATTCAGATTGACGCCGACCAGTTTGAGGCCGCCGTGCAGAAGGCTTACCTGAAGAGCCGCGGCAGCATCAACGTCCCCGGCTTCCGCAAGGGCAAGGCCCCCCGGAAGATCATTGAAGGTATGTACGGCTCCGGCGTGTTCTACGAGGAGGCCATCAACGATGTGTACCCCGCCGCCTATGCCGAGGCCGTGAAGGAGCAGGGTCTGGACGACGTGGGCTACCCCAAGATGGAGATCGTGGAGGTTGGCAAGGAGGGCTTCACCTTTAAAGCCCTGGTGTCTGTCCGTCCCGAGGCCAAGCTGGGTGAGTACAAGGGCCTGAGCGCTCCCAAGGAGGAGGTCAAGGTCACCGAGAAGGACGTCGACGCTGAGATGCAGCCCTATGTTGACCGTGCTACCCGCCTGGTGAGCGTCAAGCGCAAGGCCAAGAAGGGCGACACCGCTGTCATCGACTTTGAGGGCTTTGACAACGGCACTCCCTTCGAGGGCGGCAAGGGTGAGAACTACGAGTTGAAGCTGGGTTCCGGCATGTTCGTGCCCGGCTTTGAGGAGCAGGTCATCGGCATGAAGGCCGGCGAGGAGAAGGACATCGACATCACCTTCCCCGAGGACTACCACGCCGACCTGGCCGGCAAGGCCGTTGTCTTCCATGTGAAGGTCAACGAGGTCAAGGAGCCCAAGGCTCCCGAGGTGGACGACGAGTTTGCCAAGGACGTGTCCGAGTTCGAGACTCTGGCCGACTTCCGCAAGGATCTGGAGACCAAGCTCACCGAGCGCCGCACCCAGCAGGCCCAGAGCGACTTTGAGAACCAGGTCATGGAGCAGCTGGTTGCCAACATGGAGTGCGAGATCCCCGACGGCATGATCGAGGTTCAGGTGGACCGTCTGATGGACGATTACGCCATGCGTCTCCAGAGCCAGGGCATCTCCATGGAGGACTATCACAAGATGATGGGCACCAACGCCGAGATGATCCGTGCCTCCGCCCGTCCCACCGCTCTGAAGCAGGTGCAGATGGAGCTGGCCCTCACCGCCGTGGCCAAGGCCGAGAACCTGGAGGTCTCCGACGAGGAGTACGAGGAGGAGGTCAAGCGCCTGGCCGAGCAGTACAACATTCCTGCCGAGCAGGTGAAGGCCGCTGTTCCCGCTGAGGACCTGAAGCATGACCTGGTCATGCGCAAGGCCAGCAAGCTGGTGCTGGATTCCGCCAAGGCCACCAAGGCCAAGAAGAAGACCGCCGCCAAGAAGACCACCAAGAAGGCGGAGGAAGAGGCCGAGCAGTCCGCTGAGGAGACCAAGGCTGAGTAAATGAGTCATAACAAACCCGGGGTGGCCCAATGCCGCCCCGGGTATCCCCATATTTATGGAGCAGATATGAACACAGCGTAAACATTTTCAATAAACCTCCGTTTTTGAAAATCGGGGGTTGATTTTTTGCGGCGATGCGGTTATGATCATAGTTGAAGTTGGCACTCTTTGATATTGAGTGCTAAAATGACAGAAACCGATTCATACCAAAAATGCCCAATCCTGGATTGATTTTCCGGAACTGGGGTATACTTTGGTATCTTGCCTGAAAAAAGGAGTATCGAAGATGAGTTTAGTTCCTTATGTAGTAGAGCAGACCAACCGGGGCGAGCGCTCCTATGATATTTTCTCCCGTCTGCTCAACGACCGTATCATCATGCTGTCTGAGGAGGTCAACGACACCACCGCCTCTCTGATTGTGGCCCAGCTGCTGTACCTGGAGGCTCAGGACCCGGACAAGGACATCCAGTTCTATATCAACAGCCCCGGCGGCTCTGTCACCGCTGGTATGGCCATTTATGACACCATGCAGTATGTGAAGTGTGACGTATCCACCATCTGCATTGGTATGGCCGCTTCCATGGGCGCTTTCCTGCTGTCTGCTGGAGCCAAGGGTAAGCGTCTGGCCCTGCCCAATGCGGAGATCATGATTCACCAGCCCTCCGCCGGCACCCAGGGCCAGATTACCGATATGGCCATCCACCTCAAGCGCCTGGAAGTGGTGAAGAAGCGGATGAACCGTATTCTGTCTGAGAATACCGGCAAACCCATCGAGGTAGTTACCGCCGACTGTGAGCGGGACAACTTCATGACCGCCCAGGAGGCTATGGAGTATGGCCTCATCGACAAGGTGATCGAAAAGCGCTGAGCGCAATCCCTGAAAACGAGGTGTAGCAATGGCTCGCAATGACGAAAAAAGCATCCGCTGTTCCTTCTGCGGCAAGCACCAGGACCAGGTCAAGCGGATGATTGCCGGACCCGGCGTATATATCTGTGACGAGTGTGTCAATCTCTGTATGGAGGCTATGGGAGCGGAGGGGCTGCTGTTGGATGACGACATGGGCCCTGTGAGCGACATGCCCGATGTCCTGCCCACTCCTAAGGAGATCCACGCCGTTCTGGATCAGTATATCATCGGTCAGGAGAAGGCCAAGATGGCCCTGTCCGTGGCCGTGTATAACCACTATAAGCGTATTTACTTCGGCGGGGGAGAGGATGTGGAGCTTCAGAAGAGCAACATCCTGCTCATGGGTCCCACCGGCTGCGGCAAGACGCTCTTTGCCCAGACTCTGGCCCGAGTGCTGAAGGTGCCCTTTGCTATCGCCGACGCCACCACGCTCACTGAGGCGGGCTACGTGGGCGACGACGTAGAGAACATCCTGCTGCGCCTGGTGCAGGCCGCCGATTACGACATCGAGCTGGCCGAGCGGGGCATCATCTATATCGACGAGATGGATAAGGTCGCCCGGAAGAGCGAGAATACCTCCATCACCCGTGACGTGTCCGGCGAGGGCGTGCAGCAGGCCCTGCTGAAGATTCTGGAGGGCACCGTGGCCAACGTCCCGCCCCAGGGCGGGCGCAAGCGCCCCCATCAGGAGTTC
>CAUFAM010000151.1 GCA_959022875.1 uncultured Oscillospiraceae bacterium
GTTGTCACGGCAGGAGGTGATGGCGGTGGAGCTGAGGGTCAGGCCGATACAAATGATGATGGGGCCGGTGACAATGGGCGGGAAAAAGCGCATAACCTTCTTGGTGCCAAAGATCTTAAAGAGGGCGGACAGCACCACATACATAAGGCCCGCCAGCATGACGCCGAAGCAGGCGTAGGGCAGCATCTCCTTGTTGGGGGTACCATCCTCCAGCATGGGGGCCACAGCGGCATATCCGCCGATGAAGGCGAAGGAGGAGCCCAGGAAGGCGGGCACCATCCGCTTGGTCAGCAGGTGGAACAGCAGCGTGCCCAGGCCCGCAAACAGCAGCGTGGCGGACACGGAAAGCCCGGTCAGTGCAGGAACCAGCACCGTGGCCCCGAACATGGCAAACATGTGCTGTACGCCCAGAATGAACATCTTCCCCCGGCCCAGCTGCCGGGCATCATAGATGCCTTGGTTTTGATTCATTTTCATTTCTCCCTTCTCTTACACACATAAAAAAAGACAATCACCACGTGATTGTCACCTCTCCACGAAAAAAGGAAACACTGACCCGGACCATGTGCCCAACTTCGCGGACAATTTGGTCATGGCGTCCTCCCCCTTTCATGTTCCGAAGTATCATACCAGAACTTTCCTTCCGGCGCAAGAGGAAATTTCACCATTTTTCAACTTTCCTCGCCCCCCGGCCCTGGAGAGGGGTATTCAGCTCTCCCCCTCCAGCTCCCGGGCCTTCTGGGCCAGGTGGGCCAGGGTCGTGCGGTCAAAGTAGTCTTGAATGAGTCCGTTCAGCTCCCGCCACATGGGCAGAGTAGGGCACTTCTCTCCCCGGGGGCACCCCGCCTCACCCAGGCCCTGGCAGGACACGGGGGTCAGCGTATTTTCGGTGGCCCGCAAAATCTCTCCGGCGGTACACACTGCAGCCGGTTTGGCCAGTTGATAGCCGCCGCCCTTCCCCCGCAGGCCGGTCACCAGTCCCTCCTGCACCAGCTTTTTCATAATCGCTTCCAGGTATTTCTCCGAGATGTCCTGGCGGCGGGCCACATCCTTCAGGGCCACATACCCCTGTCCCTCCCGCTGGGCCAGCTCAATCATCACCCGCAGGGCATACCGGCCCTTGGTCGAGATCATCATGAGGCTCACCTCCTTTCGTTTATTAAACCTATTATAACAGAGGGTTTCTCCCTTTGCAAGCCTCTCCCCTCTTGCAAAATTCCGGGGGTAAGCCTATAATATAGGCTGTATTGGTATGAACCGAAATCATCACTCCCCAGGAGGAACGCTATGTCCATGGACAAAACCATCCGCCGGCTATGGCAAACCATCGGTCCGAACCGCAGATTTGCCTTCTTCGGCTGTTTTCTGGCCGGGTATCTGGGCCACCTGTACGCCTTTACCAATCTGATTCCCAACTCTGACGGGCTAAGCCGGGTCTTTGACCTGCAGCAGATGACCGTGTCCGGGCGGTGGTTTCTCCACTACGCCTCCGCCCTCAATGACTTCACCCAGATGCCCGCCCTCATCGGGTTTTTGTCAGTACTGTTTTTGTCCCTGGCTGCCGCTTTGACTGTGGATCTGTTGGGGCTGAACAGCCGCACCTTCTCTGCCCTTGCCGGAGCGGCCATGGCCCTGTTCCCCTGTGTGGGATATACCTTCCTCTACATGTTTACCGCTTCGGCTTACTCCCTGGCCATCTTCCTGGCCGTCCTGTCCGTGTGGCTGGCCCGTGAAGGGAGAGTGCGGTGGCTGCTGGGGGCCCTCGCCCTGGCCGTTGCCATGGGCACCTATCAGGCCTATGCCACGGTGGCCATTTCCCTGTCCCTGCTGGTCGTGCTGGGACGTGTGCTGGACAAGGAGAGCTCTTTCCGGGACACCCTCAATCTGGGCCTGCGGCTGGTGGGCTACCTGGCTGTGGGAGCAGTACTCTATTATGTGATTTTGTTGGTCTTTTTAAAGGTCAAAAATCTGGAGCTGCTCTCCTACCTTGGCATGGACGCCGCCGCGGAGGGTTATCCCTTCTCCCAGCTGCCCAGCCTCCTGGTGGAGTGCTATAAGCAGGCCATCGCCTTCTTCTTTCTGCCCGGTTCGGCCAATGGCTTTGCCAATCTGTTCATGGTTCTTCTGGACCTGCTGGCCCTGGTTCTGGGCCTTGTGGCCCTGTGGACGGTCTTTGCCCGCCGGGGCCTCTTTCAGGAGAAGTGGCGGCCCATCGGCGCTCTGGTGCTGCTAGCCCTGCTGCCCCTGGGCATGAACTTTATGCAGGTTCTGAGCCCTTACTCCGCCCCCACCCCCCTGATGAAGTACGCCTTTGTGTGTGTCTATCTGCTGGTTCTGCTGGCTCTTGACCGGGCGGATGGGCTGGATGAGCTAGGAAAGCTGCGTGTGCTGCTCCCCTCTGGAGTGGTATGGTGCGCTTTGCTGCTTCTGTTCTTCCTGAACACCAACAACCTCCTCTACACCGCCTCTGCCCAGGCACACCGGGCTACGGAGAGCTATGCCACCCGGCTTTTGGCCCGGATTGAGAGCTGTGAGGGGTATGAACCGGGAATGGAGATCGCCATTGTAGGCGCCGTTCCCGCCGACCAGATCCAGTCGGACATCCCCAGCTACCTCCAGGTGGATCATTACAGCGTCCCCATGCACTCGGTGCTCCCCCTGAACAAACACATCTACTACTACCTGAACGGCTGGCTGAGCTTTCCGGTGGACGAGCCCTCGGAGGAGACTATGATTTCCATCTCCGACTCCGCCGCCTTCCAGGACATGCCTCTCTACCCCGCCCAGGGCAGCGTCCAGGTGCTGGACGGCCGGGTGGTGGTACGCATGGCAGAGGAATACACCCCCAAGTCCGATTATGAGCTGGCCTATGAAAACAGGAGATGACGCCTATGCAGGATACAACAAAGAAACCGCTGCTTTCGGTCGTCCTCCCCGCCTATAACGAGGAGGCTTCCGTCCCCCGGGCAGCCCAGGTCATCTGCGGCCTGCTGGACAAAGCCGGGATCCGCCATGAGGTTATCTTCATTGATGACGGCTCCAAAGACGGCACCTGGAGCGCCATTGAGGCCCAAACCTCCTGTTTCCCCCAGGTACGCGGAGTGCGCTTCTCCCGGAACTTCGGCAAGGAGGCGGCCATCTTCGCCGGGCTGGCCCAGTCCCAGGGGGACTGCACCGTGGTGCTGGACTGTGACCTTCAGCACCCTCCGGAAAAAATTGTAGATATGTACCATCTGTGGGAACAGGGCTATCAGGTGGTGGAGGGGATCAAGGCAAGCCGCGGGAAAGAGAGCCCCATGCATACCCTGGCCGCCAAGACCTTTTACTCTCTCATCAGTAACGCCACGGGCATCGACATGTCCCGTGCCTCCGACTTTAAGCTTCTGGACCGCAGAGCGGTTGACACCCTGCTGGCCATGCGGGAGAAAAACGCCTTCTTCCGCGCCCTGTCCTCCTGGATTGGCTTTCGGACTACCCAGGTGGAATTTGAAGTTCAGCCCAGGCTGGAGGGAGAATCCAAGTGGTCCATCCGCAGCCTGACCAAATATGCGGTGGTAAACCTCACCTCCTTCTCCGCCGCCCCCCTGCAGCTGATCACCCTGCTGGGGCTGGTAGTATTTGTCTGCTCGGTGGTGCTGGGCCTCTGGTCCCTGTGGCAGAAGCTCTCCGGCCGCGCCCTGGAGGGCTTTACCACTGTCATTCTCCTGCAGCTGATCATCGGCAGCGTGCTGATGATCTGCCTGGGGATCATCGGCTACTATGTGGCCAGAATTTATGAGGAAATCAAAGACCGGCCCCGGTACATCGTGGCCGAGCGCTGCGAGGGTAAGGCCGATGACGGACAAGCTGAAAAGAATCTTTGACCCTACCTTCTTCCGCTTCATCCTGGTAGGCATTGTCAACACCCTGGTGGGCTACGGCGTGATGTTCGGCCTCTATAACCTGGCCGGGCTCCACGCCTGGGGGGATATGGGCTACTGGATCTCCTCTGCCGCCAACTACATCGTGGGCAGCGTGGTAAGCTTTTTTCTCAACAAACACTTCACCTTCCGAAACCGGGAAACTGGCGTCGGCGTGGTAGCCCGGTTTGTGGTGAACATCTCGGTGTGCTGGCTTCTGGCCTATGGCCTTGCCC
>CAUFAM010000152.1 GCA_959022875.1 uncultured Oscillospiraceae bacterium
GCAGCCCACGGTCATCCACACCGTTGCTGCGCAGCACCTCCCTCAGCTGCTCTCCAAAGGCATCGGGGCCCACCTTACCTAAAAAGGCCGTCCGGGCTCCCAGACGTGCCGCCGCCACCGCCAGATTGGCGGGTGCACCTCCGGGATTAGCGGCGTACAGGGGTACCCCCGCAGGGCTTTTCCCCGTCCAGGTCAGGTCGATGAGCGCCTCTCCAATGCTCGTAATGTCCCTCATAGTTACTCCTCTTCTCCGCCGGGCGGCGGTGTGAGTTTTCTGCTGTTTCTCTACTATACCATACCACAAGTTAAAAATCTATCATTTTTCACAACCCTTCCAATAAAAATTGACATTAACTCCGGCTAAGTGTATAATATTTCTGCCAAAATTTTGCCTATAACAGAAAGGAGCCTGTCTGATATGAAAAAGCTTTTGCGGTTTACGCTGTGCGTCGGCCTGCTGGCCGCTCTGCTGTGCGTGCCCTCCCTGGCCGCGGACCAGATGCCCGAAAAGCAGGGAGACTTTTATGTGATGATCAACGGAGAATACGCTACATTCACAGACGCGGTGCCTCAGCTGCGCGAGAGCCGCTCCTGCCTGCCCTTTGCGGCAGTGTTTGAGCAGCTGGGCTTCCCCCAGGAGGGCATGACCTGGGATGCCGACACCCAGACCGTCACCGCCGTCAAGCCCGATGTGCTCTACTCCCCCTCCAACGGCGGAGAGCCCCAGCGTGGGGATCTCACCGTCCAGCTGACCATCGGCTCCAAGGAAATCAAGTACTGGTATGAGAACGACCTGACTGCCGGCCCCGGCGGAGAGGTCGTCCAGGTTACCAACGTCCTCCAGAGCGAGGTTGCTCCCTACCTGTCCGGCGCCCGCACCTACATTCCCTTCGGTCTTCTGGCCGATGCCCTGGGTTACCAGGTGGGCTGGGACAGCACCGTGGGCGCGGTAATCATTGACGATGTGGACGCTATTCTGGCCGCCAACATCGAAACCTACGAGCTTATGGACCAGTACCAGGCCTATAACCGTACCTTTGTGGAGAAAAACCAGAAGGTTACCGGCCAGTACACCATGGGTCTGTCCGTGGCCGAGACCGGCGCCCAGGCCGCCAACGACCTCTCCTTCACCGTGAAGGGCGACTATGACATGATTACCGCCGGTTCCACCGCCTTCCAGTTTAACACCGACATGACTCTGGACGCCTCTGTCAAGATGGACGGAATGGACATGACTGCCATGTTCACTTCCCCCGACGGCACTTCCATGCTGCCCATGGAACTGGGCTTTGACATGCGGGGCGACATGACCGACGGCGTGTTCTACTTCAATGTGGACTCCCAGCAGCTGGCCGCTCTCACCGGCTGGAACTCTGAGAGCTGGTATAAACTGGATATGGCCGCCATTTACGACGAGATGTCTGCCATGACCGGCATGAACTACAAGCAGATTATGGAGCTGTCCGCCGCCTCCGTGGAGGAGAGCTTCTCCCAGCTGCTGCCCTCCATACTTAAAAATATGCCCCTGACCAGCGTGGAGTTCACCACCTCCGACTATCTGGCCGCTCTGAATCTCCTCTGCGCGGACAGCCGCTTTGTCAAGTCCGGAAGCGACTACGTGAACACGTTTATGGATGAGCAGGGCATCACCGGCACCTTCACTCTGTACACCAGTGCCGGCAAGGTCAACGGCTACGCCATAGAGCTGAAGGCTGACCCCGCTGTGGTGGGTGCGGAGATGACCCTGACCGCCGCCATGAAGGGCACCAAAATGAACATGTCCATGACGGTGGCCGGCTCTGAGGAGCAGGGCTCCGACCTGCCTAAGGTGGACATCTCCATGAACCTGACCATGGATGGCACCTATCAGGCCACCAGCCAGAAGCCGGAAACCGCGCCGCCCGCCGGAGCCCCCGTGGCCGACCTGATGGCGATGTTCGGTGTTGTGGAAGTTCCCACCGCCGCCTGATCCCCCCTCCTGTAAACAAAAAAGCGCCGCCCGATTGGGCGGCGCTTTTGCTGTCGTTTTATCTATTTTTGGGGCGTCCAAGGCCCTCCCACCGGGAGTTTCGCCGCCCGCAGGAGGTGCAATTACTCTTCGATGGGCATAGGGGCCTCCACCTTGGTGTGATCCTGCTGGGTATAGGCCTGGATAATGGCCTCCAGAGCCTGGCCCTGCTCCCCCATGATCTCCCCGGCCTGCTCCAGGCAGGCATCGGCCTTGCGCAGCTCCTCGGCGGCGTGGGAGACGGTGGACTCCACCCGGCTGCACAGCTCCTCATGCTCCCGGCGCACCCCCTGGAGCCACTGCTCCACCTGGCGGCGCACCTTTCTAGCCTCTCCCTCTGCCTGCTCCTGGATATTCTGGGCCCGGCGGTGGGCCTCCAGCTCCACCCCGGCGGTGCGCTCCTTCAGCTGGGTATAGGCCTGGGCGTCGGGGGTAAGCTCATCCAGCTTCTGCTGAAGCTTCTGGTTCTCCGCCTGGGCGCTCTCCAGATCCCGGGCACTCTGGCTGCACTGGGTACGGCTGGCAGACAGCTCCCGGTTGCTCTCCTCCAGGCGCTGGGTCAGCCCGGCCTGCTCCTGGCGCAGAGCCTCCAGAGACTGCTGGAGCTGCCCCACCTGGGCGCGCAGCTCCTCCGCTTCCCGGCGAAGCTCCTCCTCCCGCTGGGCGGCCTGGCTCAGCCGTCCCTCCAGGTCCTCCCGCTGCTGGGCGGCCTGGCGTGCCTGCTCCTCCAGATATGTCAGTACGTCCTGTCGATGGAAGCCGCCCAAAGCGGCGGTACGAAAGGGATGATCCATGTGCTGCTCCTCTCTGAAAACAGCCCGGACAGCGCCGGGCCGGCAACTTTGTCATTTTCTCAGGTATCTTATCACAACTTGCCGCCAATTACAATCCACTTCTCTCCCTTTCCCGGAAATTCCCCGGATTTTCCCTGGATTTCATTGACGCAGACGGCTATGAATGATATACTAACTTGATTTCAAGCAACTTTTTGAGACAAGGAGGACAGCGTCCATGTGGTGCTCCGACAAGTGGAAGGATTATGAGCTCATTGACTGCGGCAGAGGGGAAAAGCTGGAACGCTGGGGAGACCAGCTGCTGGTGCGGCCCGACCCCCAGGCCATCTGGAATACCCCCAGGACCAATCCGGGCTGGAAGCACAATGCCGGACGGTATGCCCGCTCCTCCACCGGTGGCGGCCAGTGGCAGAACAAGTCCATGCCCCAGCGCTGGACGGTGTCCTACGGCTCGCTCACCTTTAATATCAAGCCCATGAACTTTAAGCATACAGGCCTTTTCCCCGAACAGGCCGCCAACTGGGACTTTGCCCAGGAGCAGATCAAACATGCCGGGCGGCCCATCAGCGTGCTGAACCTCTTCGCCTACACCGGCGGAGCCACCGTGGCCTGCGCCGAGGCGGGGGCCAGCGTGTGCCATGTGGATGCGGCCAAGGGCATGGTCCAGTGGGCCCGGGAGAATGCCAAGAGCTCCCACCTGGAGGACGCTCCCATCCGCTGGATTGTGGACGACTGTGGCAAGTTTGTAGAGCGGGAGATCCGCCGGGGCCGGCGCTACGACGCCATCATCATGGACCCACCCTCCTATGGCCGTGGCCCCACGGGCGAGGTGTGGAAGTTGGAGGAGAATCTCTACCCCTTTGTGGAACTGGTCAGCGGAGTACTGTCGGACAACCCCCTGTTCATCATTTTGAATTCCTACACCACAGGTCTTGCTCCCAGCGTGGTCACCTACATTCTGGAAAGCATCATCACCAAAAAATTCGGCGGCCACACGGTCTCTGACGAGCTGGGCCTGCCGGTGAGCGAGACGGGCCTGGTGCTCCCCTGCGGTGCCACCGGGCGCTGGACGGCAAAATAAGGCCGGATGGAGGCAAGAATATGAGCAAACCCATCATTGAGACAAAGGATCTGCGCTTCTCCTACCCCGCCGCCGAGGGAGTTACCCCGGTGGTGCTGGACGGGGTCAGCCTGTCCATTGAGGAGGGCACTTTCGTGGCCATTCTAGGCCACAACGGCTCGGGCAAATCCACCCTGGCCAAACACTTCAACGCCATCCTTCTGCCCGCGGGAGGTAAGGTCTATGTCAGCGGTATGGAC
>CAUFAM010000153.1 GCA_959022875.1 uncultured Oscillospiraceae bacterium
TGATTTCCACCCGGGTGTCTGGTACGGACAGAAAGGAGGAACCATGCTGAAACAGAAAGAGAGGGGCCAGCTGATCGTGCTCTCCGGCCCTTCCGGTGTGGGTAAGAGTACGGTGATCGCCGAGCTGTTCAGCCAGCGTGACAACATCCACTTTTCCGTCTCCTATACCACCCGGCAGCCCCGGGTGGGGGAGCAAAACGGGGTGAATTACAACTTCGTCTCCCGGGAGGAGTTTGAAGGGATGATCCAGCGTGACGAGCTGCTGGAGTATGCCGAGTATGTGGACAACTACTACGGCACGTCCCTGAAGGCCATTGAGGAGCAGCTCAGCCAGGGGGTAGATGTGCTGCTGGACATCGAAGTCCAGGGAGCGGCCAAGGTTCGTGCCCGCTGTCCCGACGCGCTGTTCATCTTTATCATTCCCCCCTCCTTTGAGGATCTCTCCCGCCGCCTCCATGGCCGCAACACCGACAGTGAGGAGGTCATTGCCGGCCGCCTGGAAAAGGCAAAAATCGAGTTCCGGGAGATCCCCAACTACGACTACCTGGTCATCAACGACAAGGTGTCCCATGCGGTGGAGGAGATCGAGGCCATCCTCACTGCCGCGGAGTGCCGGGTGGAAAACCGGAAATCTATTTTGGCCCAGTTTGCCTAACGACGTAAGACGTAAATTGATACGATAAGGAGTTTTTTGTTATGATGCTCTATCCTGCTATGAAAGATCTGCTGAAGCATGTGCCCAGCCGCTATGAGCTGGTGAATGTGGTTGCCTGCCGGGCCCGCCGCATTGCCCGTGAGGCCGAGCTGGAGGGGGAGCCCCTTCAGGAGAAGCCCGTCAGCATCGCCATCCAGGAGGTAGCCGACGGCAAGCTGGAGGCGGAAGCCGCCCAGCAGGAGAACGAGACTGAGAGCGAGCAGGTGTAAAAGGAGAAAAGCAAGCGCAGGGAAAAGGCCCCTTCGCTTGCTTTCCTTCCATTTAAGGGGGCAGGGCCATGGGGCGAACAATTGCAAAAGTGGCCGTGTCCCGGGCGGTGTATGCCATTGACCGCCCCTATGACTACCTGGTTCCCCCGGAGCTGGAGGAGCGGCTGAGGCCTGGGATGCGGGTGTTGGTGCCCTTTGCGGCGGGAAACCGGGGAGCGGAGGGCATCGTGCTGTCCCTGGGGGCGGAAGCGGGGGAGGCACGCAGCCTGAAATCCATCGAAGCGGCCCTGGATGAGGAGCCGGTGCTGGATCACAAGGCCATTCAGCTGGCCCTGTGGATGCGGGAGCGGTACTTTTGCACCGTCTATGACTGCGTCAAAGCCATGCTGCCCGCCGGGCTCTACTTTTCCCTGCGGGACTGCGTGACCCTGAGGCAAGGGGTGGACCGGGAAGGGGCCTACGCCGCCGCCGAAGGGAGTCCCACCGCCCAGCGCCTGCTGGATTTGCTGTGGAGCTGGGGCGGAACGGGGGACATGGAGCAGATCCGTCTGGCCTTCGGCCCCCAGGACCCAAACCCCGCCATCCGCCGCCTGATTGAGGCGGGTGTGGCCCAGGTGGAAACCAGCACCCAGCGGGGAGTGGGGGACAAGACGGAGAAGCTGGCCGTTTTGGCCGTCCCTGCGGAGGACGCCATGGCGATGGTGACCCCTCGGCGCAAAAGCGCCCCCCTGCGTTATGCGGTGACGGAGCTTCTGTGCACCTTGGGAGCGGCCAGTGCCAAGGAGCTGTGTTATTTTACCGGGGCCTCCATGCCCACCATCAAGTCGTTGGAAAAAAGCGGAATCCTGACCCTGGAACAGCAGGAGGTGCTCCGCCGACCCATACTGGAGGAGGTGGAGCCCGCTTCGCCGCCGGTACTCAACGAGGAGCAGCAGCGGGCCTTTGAGGGGCTGGAGAAGCTGTCCCAGCAGGGAAAGGCCGCCGCGGCGCTCCTCTACGGAGTGACGGGCAGCGGCAAAACCCAGGTCTATATCCGCCTGATTCAAAGGGTTCTGGAGCGGGGCAAGACGGCCCTGGTGCTGGTGCCGGAAATTGTCCTGACGCCGCAGCTGTTAAGGATATTTGCCTCACACTTTGGAACGCAGGTTGCCCTTCTCCACAGCTCGCTGCGGGCAGGGGAGCGGTACGATGAGTGGAAGCGGGTGCGCCGGGGAGAGGCCCAGGTGGTGCTGGGAACCCGGTCTGCGGTCTTCGCGCCGCTGCAAAACCTGGGGCTGGTCATCCTGGACGAGGAGCAGGAGGCCAGCTACAAGTCGGAAAACGTCCCCCGGTACCATGCCCGGGACGTGGCCAAGTACCGCTGTGTCCAGAATAACGCCCTGCTGGTGCTGGGGTCAGCTACCCCGTCGGTGGAGTCCATGTACCATGCCAAACAGGGGGACTACGCCCTGTTTGAGCTGCGCCGGCGCTATAACCAGAAGGCCCTGCCCCAGGTGTGTATCGTAGATATGAAGAAAGAGCTGCGCGCCGGGAACAACACCGATGTGAGCCGGGTGCTCCGGGAGGAGCTGGAGGAGAACTTCAAGCGGGGGGAACAGGCCATCTTGTTTCTCAACCGCCGGGGGGCCAGCCGCATGGTCTTTTGCGGCGAGTGCGGCCAGGTGCCCGAGTGCCCCCGGTGTTCCGTGAAGCTCACTTACCACTCGGCCAATGGGCGGCTCATGTGCCACCACTGCGGCCATTCTCAGCCTCTTCCCGCTGCCTGCCCGGACTGCGGAGGAATTCTGAATTTTATCGGCACCGGGACCCAGCGCCTGCAGGAGGAGCTGGAGGAGCTGTTTCCCTTTTGTCCGGTGCTGCGGATGGATACCGATACCATCTCCGCCGCCCACCCCCATGAGGAGCTTCTGGACCGGTTCCAGAGGGAGAAAATTCCCGTTTTGGTGGGGACCCAGATGGTGGCCAAGGGCCTGGACTTTGAAAATGTTACCCTGGTAGGGGTGGTGGCCCCCGACCTGTCCCTCTACGTGGATGACTTCCGGGCGGGGGAGCGCACCTTTTCCCTGCTCACACAGGTGGTGGGCCGGGCGGGCCGGGGAGAGAAGAAGGGCCGGGCGGTGATCCAGACCTTTACCCCGGACAACGACGTGATCCGCTGTGCCGCCCGCCAGGACTACGACCAATTTTATAAGGAGGAAATCGCCCTGCGGCAGCTGCGGCGGTATCCGCCCTTTGCCGACCTGACCATCCTCACCGCTTCCGGGGTGGAGGAAGGGGCGGTGCTGCGCTGCTGTACGCGGCTGCGGCGGAGTCTGGAGCAGGTTCTGCCCCAAATTCCCGGCCAGTGGCAGCTGTTGGGGCCCGCCCCGGCAGCTGTGGCGAAAATCAACAACCGTTACCGCTACCGCCTGACCCTCACCGGGCCGGTGGGGAAGGAGGCCCGGGCCCTGCTGGCCCACCTGCTTCGGGCGGCTTATCAGGATAAGGAAAACCGGGGCGTGTCCGTCTACGTGGATGTGAACCCCTACAATAGCTGAGAAAGAGGAGAATTGACTATGGCGATTCGTACCATTTTGACCGAGGGCGAGCCTGCCCTGAGCAAGGTCTGCCACCCTGTGACCAAATTTGACGACAAGCTGGCCGATCTGCTGGATGATTTGAAGGAAACGCTGGCCAAGGCCAACGGCCTGGGCCTGGCCGCCCCTCAGGTGGGCATTCTCCGCCGGGCGGTCATCGTGGTGGATGACAACGGGGAGATGCTGGAGCTGGTGAACCCGGAGATCATCGACCGGAAGGGGGAGCAGGACGGCCTGGAGGGCTGCCTGTCTGTGCCCGGCAAGTGGGGCTATGTAAAGCGGCCCGAGTGGGTAAAGGTAAAGGCCCAGGACCGCAACGGAAACTGGTTTGAGGTGGACGGAAAGGACGTCACCGCCCGCTGCTTCTGCCATGAGCTGGGCCACCTGGACGGGCACCTCTATGTGGAGCTCACCGACCGGCTCTATACCAGCGAGGAGCTGGACGCCATGGCCCAGGAGGACGAGGAATGAGAATCGTCTTCATGGGTACCCCTGACTTTGCCGTCCCCTCCCTGGAGGCTCTTGTCCAGGGGGGACACGAGGTCGTGGGAGTTTTCAGCCAGCCGGATAAACCGGTGGGCCGGCACCAGAACAAGCTCCAGCCCACCCCGGTGAAGGTGTG
>CAUFAM010000154.1 GCA_959022875.1 uncultured Oscillospiraceae bacterium
TGTGCAAGAAGAAGCAGCTGACCAACATGCGTGCCTCCGGCTCTGACGAGGCCCTGCGCCTGGTTACCCCCCGGACCCTGTCCCTGGAGCAGTGCCTGGAGTTTTTGGCCGATGACGAGCTTCTGGAGTGTACCCCCGAGAACCTGCGTCTGCGCAAGCGGATTCTGGATCACGGCGAGCGTATGAGAGAGGCTTCCAAAAAGAAACAGTAATAAACAAAACGCTCTGTATTTTATAAAAAGTAAAATACAGAGCGTTTTTATATAATCGGGGATTTTTTCCCATTACAGCCCCCAAGTCGGGCCAAACGTGCAGAGAAGGGCCGGGGGAATTTTGGGCTTTTCCTTGCCTTTTCTCTTGGCAAAGGGTATAATAAATCAAAATCGGGTGTCTTGTCACCCGCCCTTGAAGGAGGCTTTCCACGATGAAAGCGAAAACCAATCTTACCATGCTCTGCGACTTTTATGAGCTGACCATGGCCAACGGCTATTTTCAGACCGGTCTGAAGGACCGCATCTGCTACTTTGATGTATTTTACCGCTCCGTCCCCGATAAGGGTGGTTTTTCCATTGCCGCAGGGCTTGCCCAGGTGGTGGAATACATCCAGGACCTGTGCTTTGACGAGGAGGATCTGGAGTACCTGCGGGGCAAGGGCTGCTTCTGTGAGGAATTTTTGGAGTTTCTGAAAGACTTCAAGTTTACCGGTGACATCTGGGCCGTGCCCGAAGGCACCCCTGTCTTCCCCAACGAGCCCATCCTCACCGTCCGGGCTCCCGCCATTCAGGCCCAGTTTGTGGAGACCTTTGTTCTGCTCACCCTGAACCACCAGTGCCTCATCGCCACCAAGTCCAACCGCATTGTCCGGGCAGCGGAGGGGCGGCCTGTGGCGGAGTTTGGTTCCCGCCGGGCCCAGGGCTCGGACGGAGCTTTGCTGGGTGCCCGGGCCAGCTACATTGCCGGCTGCGCCGCCACCGCCTGCACCATGGCCGACCAGTGGTACGGTTCCCCGGCCACCGGCACCATGGCCCACTCCTGGGTGCAGATGTTCCCCGATGAGTATACCGCCTTCAAAACCTACTGCGAGCTCTACCCCGACAACGCCACCCTTCTGGTAGACACCTACAACGTGCTCAAGTCCGGCGTGCCCAACGCCATCCGGGCGTTTAAAGAGGTTCTCCTCCCCCGGGGCATCACCAAGTGCGGCATCCGGCTGGATTCCGGCGACCTCACCTACCTGTCCCAGAAGGCCCGGCAGATGCTGGATGAGGCTGGCCTGACGGACTGTAAGATCGTGGTGTCCAACGCCCTGGACGAGTATATCATTCGGGACCTGGTGCGCCAGGGAGCACGGATCGATTCCTTCGGTGTGGGTGAGCGGCTCATTACCTCCCGCAGCGAGCCGGTGTTCGGCGGGGTGTACAAGCTGGCCGCCATTGAGGACGACCAGGGCAATATCATCCTGAAGATCAAGCTCAGCGAGAACGCCGCCAAGATCACCACTCCTCACTTTAAGAAGGTCTACCGCATTTTCTCCAAGGACACCGGCAAGGCGGAGGCGGATCTCATTTGCCTGCACGATGAGCAGTTTGATTTTGACCAGCCTCTGGAGCTCTTTGACCCCGACGCCACCTGGAAGCGCAAGACCTTTACCAACATCGAGGCCCGGGAGCTGATGGTGCCCATCTTCCAAAAGGGTGAGCTGGTCTATCAGGTGCCCGACCTCCAGGCCAGCCGGGCCTACTGCCAGCGGCAGGTGGATTCCCTGTGGGACGAGGTCAAGCGCTTTGAGAATCCCCACAACTACTATGTGGATTTGAGCCAGAAGCTGTGGGACATCAAGCAGGGCCTGCTCAACAGCCATGATATGAAATAAACACCCTGCAAAACTCCATACAGCAGAGAAAATACAGGAGCCCCGGCCATCGGCCGGGGCTCCTGTTGGTTTGCATAGAACATCAGCCCGGTCAGAGGACCGGGCTGATTCAGTAATCAGATGATGCACAGGATCAGGGTCAGCAGGATCCAGACGATCGCCACCCACTTGGTCATCTTGGCCAGCTTGGCGTCCACGCTCTTGGCCTTGTTCTTGGACAGGAAGGTGTCGGCGCCGCCGGCGATGGCTCCGGACAGGCCGGCGCTCTTGCCGGACTGGAGCATAACCACAGCGATGACAGCCAGCCCGCACAGGACCTGGGCGATGGTAAGGATCAGATTCAGAGTTTCCATTTGTTCTCGTTCCTTTCAAGGCCCCTGGGGGGCAAATGATTCACAACATTAACCGGAAATGCCCGGAAGTACAGAAGATTATACCACAAATGTGGAAAGATTGCAAGACTTTCCCGAACATTTCCCGAAAACCGGGGGAAAACTACCACAAGTTGTGGAAGAAATTCCCCAGTTCCACACCATCAGGTGGAAGCTTCCGGCTGGGGGCGGCGGTAATAGACGGTGCCGTTTTTGCAGAAGGTCTCCAGAAGTCCCCGGTCGGTGAGATATTCCACAAAAAAGCGGATGTTGCGCTCAAAGCGCAGGGCCCGCCGGGGCTTTTTGGTAAACAGTTCATCTTGGATGCACACCGCCTCGTCAATCTGGCTGGCGGTCATGGGCCGGACGATGAGGGAGAGAATTTCCTCAGCCCGGCGGCGGACGAGCGCCTGGTTTTCGTCAATGAGCCCATCTACTTCCTGGGCGGTGCAGGTGCCCCGGTGGGCCATGATATACTGCCGGCAGCCCAGGCCCCGGAGCTTTTCCCGGCTTTCCACAGCCGCCTGGTGGCTGAGGCTATATGGAAGCTTGGCCCGGAGCATCTCGTGGCTGAGGAGGGCATCCCCGGTGTAGCACACGTTGTCGGGGGTGATGGTACAGATGTGTCCGGCGGAGTGGCCGGGGGTGTGGAGAATCCGGAACTGGGCCCCACAGAACGAGAAGGGCCCGTCTTCGGAAGGGATCAGGACGTCGGGGGTGTGAACCATACAGGCACACTCCTCCTCCACCGTGTCCGGGGTCAGGGTGAGAAAATAGCACTTCAAGGTCAGAATGTTGGCGCACATGGCGGCCTCCGGGACAGTGAGGGCAATTTTAGCGCCGTACTTTTTCTGAAAATAGCCGCTGTTGGCACAGTGGTCCACATGGGCGTGGGAGCAGAGAACCCCCACCGGGCGAAGGCCGTGGGACAGCAGGGCCTGCTCCAGCTCTTCCCGCTCTTGCAAAAGGCCGGTATCCAGCAGAATGCACCGGCTCTCATCCAGTTTATAAAAGGGAATCAGCTCCATGGCTTCCGCCACCCAGGTGTTCCCCTCAATCTGCCTTAGTTCCATGGGTGCCTCCCTTCTCCTCCCCCTGCTTCAGATAGACCATCAGCACCGCCACATCCGCGGGGGACACGCCGGACACCCGGCTGGCCTGCCCCAGGTTCCGGGGGCGGATGGCGGCAAGCTTCTGACGGGCTTCCAGACGAAGGCCGGAGATGGCCTGGTAGTCCAGATCCGGGGGCAGAGGCCGCTGCTCCAGGCGCTTGACTTCCTCCACCTGGCGCAGCTGACGGTCGATATAGCCGGCGTACTTGATGGTAATTTCCGCCTCACTGACCACCGCATCCGGAAGCTGGGGCCGCTGGGGGTCAAAGGGAATGAGGTCGGCATAGGTAAGCCGGGGACGGCGGAGCAGGTCGCTGAGCCGGGCCCCGTCCTTCACCGGGGGTTCTCCCCGGTCCTCCAGCAGCCGGTTGAGCTGCGGCGTGGGGGGTGTGCCCGTGTGCTCCAGGCGCTGTACCTCCTTGTCCACCATGCGGTACTTCTCCAGCACCGCTTCATATTGTGCCCGGGGAACCAGACCCAATTCATAGCCAATGGGGGTGAGCCGCCGGTCGGCGTTGTCCTGGCGGTGGAGCAGGCGGTACTCTGTACGGGAGGTCATCATCCGGTAGGGCTCATTGGTGCCCTTGGTCACCAGGTCGTCAATGAGCACGCCGATATAGCCCAGGTCCCGGCGGAGAATGAAGGGTGGCTTGCCCAAAATCTTCAGGGCGGCGTTGACCCCCGCCACAAAGCCCTGGACGGCGGCCTCCTCATAGCCGGAGGAGCCGTTGAACTGCCCCGCCCCGTACAGTCCGG
>CAUFAM010000155.1 GCA_959022875.1 uncultured Oscillospiraceae bacterium
TTAAGGACGCTCAGTAAGTTATGTTTTTCTCCAAAGGCGCGGCAATTGCCGCGCCTTTGGGCGTTTTTAGTCTGAATTGACGGAATTTGACAAAGGAGGCAGTATTTGGACATTCAGGCCCTTATTTCATCCCAACGCCAATATTTTCATACCGGCGCAACCCTCCCTCTCCCTGTGCGGCGCAGCGCACTGCAAGCCCTTGAACAGGCCATTCAAGCCTGCCAGCGCGATATTTCCGCCGCCCTAGCCGCCGATCTGAACAAATCCCCCGCAGAAAGTTATATGTGCGAGATCGGTATGACCCTCTCCGAGCTTCATTTTGTGCAGCGGCACTTTACCCGTTGGGCACGAGACCGTCGTGTTCCCACTCCTCTCTCCCAGTTTCACGCCAAAAGTTTTACCGTCTGCGACCCCTATGGTGTGGTACTCATCATGTCCCCGTGGAACTATCCTTTCCTGCTCACCATGGAACCCCTGATTGGAGCCATTGCCGCGGGCAATTGCTGCGTGGTCAAGCCCTCCGCCTATTCTCCAGCCACCTCCGCCGTCATTGCCAAAATTCTCTCCCAGTGCTTTCCACCGGAGTATGTATCGGTGGTGGAGGGAGGACGCTTGGAAAACCAGGCTCTGCTGGAGCAGAAATTTGACTACATCTTCTTTACCGGCAGCGTAGCTGTGGGGAAAGAAGTCATGGCCAAGGCCTCCGTCCACCTCACACCCGTCACCCTGGAGCTGGGCGGAAAAAGCCCCTGTGTGGTGGACCGGAGCGCCAAGCTGGACCTGGCTGCCAAGCGCCTGGTCTTCGGCAAGCTTCTCAATTGCGGTCAGACCTGTGTAGCTCCAGACTATGTGCTTATTGACAAGGAGAGAAAGGACGCCTTCCTTACCGCGGTAAAAAAGTGGATGTCCGCCATGTATGGCTCCGACCCCCTGGACAACCAGGGCTATGTGCGTATGATCAACCGCAAGCACTTTGACCGGGTCATGGGTCTGATTGAGCCGGAAAAGGTGGTCTACGGCGGAAAGGGGAATCCTGACACGCTGAAGATTCAGCCCACCATTCTGGACAAGGTTTCTCCCGAAGATCCCGTTATGCAGGAGGAAATTTTCGGGCCGGTTCTGCCCATTCTTACCTATAACAGTCTGGACGAAGCTGTGGAGTTTATCAATAGCCGCCCTCATCCGCTGGCCCTCTACCTGTTCTCCGAAGACAAAGCGGTTCAAGAGCGGTTCCTGCGCCGTGTCCCCTTCGGCGGCGGCTGCATCAACGACACCATTATCCACCTGGCCTCCAGCCGACTGGCCTTTGGCGGTGTGGGGGACAGCGGTATGGGCAGCTATCACGGCAAGAAGAGCTTTGAAACCTTCTCCCGCCGTAAGAGCATCGTCAAAAAGTCCACCTGGCTGGATTTGCCCCTTCGGTACGCCCCCTATTCCCAAAAGCAGGAAAAGCTGCTGCGGTTTTTTCTGAAATAAAATATGCCCGGACGGCATACGCCGTCCGGGCATAGAAAAAAGGTCCATGGGCAAAAAGCCCATGGACCTTTCATATTATTCGGTGGTGTAGTTGTCAAAGTAGCCCTGGATATAGACGATGGGGGTGCCCTTGTCACCGGAACCGGAGGTCAGGTCGCACAGGGAGCCGATGAGGTCCGTCAGACGGCGGGGCGTAGTGCCCTCCGAGACCATCTGGCCCACCAGATTTCCGTCTTTCTGGTGGATTCGCTCCTTGATGGCCTCCTTCAGCGCCTCGCCGGACAGCTCGGCAAAGTCGTTATCCGCCAGATACTTGAGCTTCAGCTCATTGGGCGTACCCTCCAGGCCCGCGGTATAGGCGGGAGAGACGACGGGGTCGGCCAGCTCCCAGATTTTGCCCACGGGATCCTTAAAGGCGCCGTCGCCGTAGACCATGACCTCCACGTGCTTACCGGTCTTCTCCAGCAGCTTCCGCTGGATAGCCTCCACCAGATCCTGGCAGTCCCGGGGGAAGAGCTTTACCTGCTCCTCGGTGGACTTGTTGGAGCCCAGCAGGCCGTATTTCTCGTTGTAGCCGCTGCCGTTGATGGGAGCATTGAGAATCTCGTCCAGGCCAAAGACCTTCTCCCCGCCCGCGGCCTTCAGAAGGCGCTTGGTGCGGGCGCGGGTGTGAATGTCGCAGCACAGCACGTTCTTAGTGTAATTCAGAATGGCCCGGGGGTCGTTGGCAAAAATCACCTCAACCTGGGCACCGCATCCCTCAATGAGGCCCTGATAGTACTCCACATAGTCCACACCGGTGAAGGGGTGCTTCTCATAACCGAACAGCTCCCGGTATTTTTCCAGGGTGAGCACATCCTTGTAGGGATCCACACCCTTCTCGTCCAGCGCATCCAGGCTGACCAGGTGGTTGCCCACCTCGTCAGAGGGATAGCTGAGCATGAGGACGATCTTCTTGGCACCCTTGGCAATGCCCCGCAGGCAGATGGCAAAGCGGTTGCGGCTGAGAATGGGGAAAATAACGCCCACCGTCTCTCCACCCAGCTTGGCGCGCACATCGGCGGCAATGTCGTCCACCGAAGCGTAATTGCCCTGGGCCCGGGCCACAATAGCCTCGGTCATGGCCACCACATCCCGGTCGCGCACGGAAAAACCGTCATCGGCGGCCGCCTCCAGCACGGAATTGGTGACGATTTCCACCAGATCGTCTCCGCTGCGAATAATGGGGGCACGAATTCCCCGGGACACAGTACCGACCATACGGCTCATATTGGAACACTCCTTAATTTTTAACTTATTCATTTTCCAAAATCGGAAACATTTTTCTTTCTAACTTAGCAGTATATCAAGATTTGGATGAAATGTAAATATGTTGAACATATTTTGCATAAAAAACCTTTTGAACTATTAAAATGTTATAAAGATCTGCCCGATCAATTTGACAACATGTTTTTTTGTCTTTTATAATCATACAGTATCCTGCAACCCCATGAAACGAAAGGAGCCTCTCTTGCATCTCAACAAACAGCTTAAATTAAAAAATCAGGAATCCATGGCCGCGGTCCTTCCCATCACGGCCATTGTGTTTTTGTTGTCCATTACCATTGCACCGCTGGATTCCGGCACATTGGTCCTGTTCCTCTTCGGCGCGGTACTGCTGGTGGTGGGTATGGGACTTTTCACCCTGGGCGTGGAAATGTCCATGCTCCCTATGGGAGAAGGCGTAGGCAGCGTGGTCAGCCAGCATAAAGGCATGGTGCTTCCCCTGGTCATTTACTTTGTTTTGGGTGTACTCACCACCATGGCCGAACCCGACCTTCAGGTTCTGGCCCAGCAGGTGCCCTCCATCGCCAACCTCGTACTCATCCTCACCGTGGCGGTGGGGGTAGGCTTTTTCCTGGTGGCCGCTACCCAGCGCATTCAAAAGGCCGTTCCTCTGCGCAGACTGCTGGTGATCTTCTATCTTATCGTCTTTGTGCTGGCCTTTTTTGCCCCCAATGAGTTTATCCCGGTATCCTTTGATTCCGGCGGCGTCACCACCGGCCCTATCACAGTTCCCTTCATCATGTCATTGGGTCTTGGCATCGCCTCCAGCCGCAGCGATAAAAATTCCGCCAGCGATAGCTTTGGCCTCATCTCCCTTTGCTCCATCGGCCCCATTCTCTCTGTCCTGCTGCTGGGAATCATCTACCGGCCGGAGGGAACCTCCCCCTCTGCCACCGTTCTCCCTCAGGTATCCACAACCCTTCAGGCCTCCCAATATTTCCTGGAGTCCTTCCCCAAATATTTCGAAGAGGTGGCCCTGGCTTTACTGCCCATCGCCGGACTCTTTCTCTTGTTTCAGCTTGTTACCCGGCGGTTCAACACCCACCAGCTGCTTCGGATTGGGGCAGGACTGCTCTATACATATCTGGGCCTTGTCCTGTTTCTGTGCGGAGTGAACGTAGGCTTCATGCCCGCGGGCCAGCTCATTGGCGCCACTGTGGCCTCCAGTGCTCAGAAATGGCTGCTGGTCCCCATCGGTATGCTCATCGGCTACTACATTGTCAAGGCGGAGCCCGCTGTGGCCGTACTCACCAAACAGGTGGAAGAGGTGTCCAACGGCTCCATCTCCCACAGGGCTA
>CAUFAM010000156.1 GCA_959022875.1 uncultured Oscillospiraceae bacterium
GGGACCGGATCCGTCCCTTTGTGGGCGACACAGTGGCCTTTGTCCACCAGGCTCTGAAGGAGGGGAAGACCCTTCTTCTGGAGGGACAGCTGGGCTCCATGAAGGATCCCGATCTTGGTATTTTCCCCATGACCACCTCTTCCCACACCCTTGCCGGTTACGGCTGCGTGGGCGCTTCGGTGCCCCCCACCGCCATTGAGGACGTCATTTGCGTCACCAAGGCCTACTCCTCCTGCGTTGGCTCCCAGACTGAGCCCTTCGTCAGCGAGGTCACCGGTGAGGCCGGGGATGAGCTGCGCCGCCGGGGCGGCGACAAGGGCGAGTTCGGCGCTACCACCGGCCGTCCCCGCCGGGTGGGCTGGTTTGACGCTGTGGCCACCAAGTACGGCTGCATGGTTCAGGGGGCCACCAAAGTGGCGCTCACCTGCCTGGACGTGCTGGGTTACCTGGACGAGATTCCTGTGTGCACCGGCTACGAAATTGACGGTCAGGTAACCAATATGTTCCCCACCACCCCCAACCTCCTCCGGGCCAAGCCCGTGTTCACCACCCTTCCCGGCTGGAAGTGCGACATCCGGGGCTGCAAGAACTACGAGGATCTGCCCCAGCAGGCCCGGGACTATGTGGACTTCCTGGAGCAGCAGATCGGCTGCCCCATCACCATGGTCTCCAGCGGGCCCAAGCGGGAAGAAATGACCTACCGCACCCCAAAGATCTGATCTTACACTCGCGCCGGACGCCTTTTGGCGTCCGGCGTGTGTCCCATTGAGGTATTTTTCCTGTCAAAAGGAGGTCCCCATGAAAAAACTATTCTCCGCCCTGGCCGCTCTGGCCCTCACCGTCTCCCTCTCCGCCCCCACCGCCTCTGCCCTGGAGCTGGAGGATGCCAAAGTCCTCCTCTCCCAGCTCTACTATAACGGTGTGCCGGAAGAAGTGCTGGAGCTGGACTCCCTGGATGAGATTCTGGAAGCCCTGGGCGATCCTTACACCTATTACATGGACCCGGAGCAGTACGAGGCCTTTAACCAGTCGGTAAATGGTCAAGAGGTAGTTGGCATCGGCGCCACCCTGGAGAACGCCTTTGACAACGGCTATCTTGTGCTTGCGGTCCTTCCCGATTCTCCCGCACTGGAGGCAGGGCTACAGGCCGGCGACCGGATTATCGCCGTGGACGGCGCAGCGCTCACCGCCGAGGTGGACCCCCGGGGCCCCATTACCGGAGAAGCGGGCACCTCCGTCACCCTCACCGTAGTCCGGGATGGGCAGGAGCTGAGCTTTACCATGGTTCGCCGGGCAGTAACCATCCCCATTGTCACCTATACTCTGGAGGATGGCATTGCCGTCATCGACTGCGTCAGCTTCGGAGCCACCACCCCCGCTACCTTCCAGAAGGCCCTGGAGGAGCTGGAGGATGAGACCGCCGTGTGGATTGTGGATCTTCGCTCCAACCCCGGTGGGGACAGCAAGTCCACCGCCGCTTCCGCCTCCTACTTTACGGGCGGGGGCATCATGCTCTATTTCCGGGACGGAGCCGGCAACTACAACTACACTTACACCAAGCCCACCTACCCTGATTTGACGGACAAGCCGGTGATCATTCTCACCAGTTCCCACTCCGCCAGCGGCTCGGAGCTGTTCTCCGGCATCATCCGGGACTATCAGGCGGGCATCGCCCTGGGGCAGCGCACCTTTGGCAAGGGTACCGCCCAAATGGTTATCACCAATTTGAACACGGACATGCTCTCACAAGGGGAGGCCCTGCGCATCACTGTCTACCGCTTCTTCTCTCCGGAAGGCGTCACCAACCACCTTGTGGGCGTGCTGCCCACCCTGGTGCTCTCTCCCGAGAACACCCAAACCGCCGCCCTTCTTCTGGGGGCGGGCAAGCCTCAGCGGGCGGAAGGATACGCCAAGCTGGAGCTGGCCGGGCAGACCTTCTATGTGGATCTGACCAAGGCCACCGCAGTGGACAATCAGGCCGCTTTTACCGAGCTTCTGGAGGCTCTGCCTCCCGCCGCCAGCCTCTACCTGGGCTCCGGCACCCAGATCTGGACCAAGGTGGACCCCGCCCAGCTGGCCCAGAAGCTCCACCTGTCCTTTACCCCCCGCACTTTCTCCGACACACAGCTAAGCCTCTACACCCGGGAGATCGACACCCTGGCTGCCTATGGGCTGCTCACCGGGGATGAAACCGGCGCCTTCCATCCCGGAGACACCCTGACCCGGGGCGACTTCTGCGCCATGACTGCCCAAGCACTGGGCCTGTATGGCGGCAAAGAGCTGACCTTCTCCGACGTTCCCCAGGACGCCCCCTATGCCCAGGCCATTTCCGACATGGCCTCCCTGGGCTTCCTGGCCGGCTATGGAGACGGCACCTTCCGCCCCGATGAGCCCATCACCTATGAGCAGATGATTACTTCCCTGTCGGCGGTTGCCGTGTGGTCGGATATGGACAGCTATAACCTCTCTGAGGAAGAGCTGACCATGGAACAGTGGCTGGAGTATCACGACTACTCCGACTGGGCCCGGAGCGCCGCCCGGGATCTGAACCTGCTGGGGGCCTTTTCCAAGGACATTGCCCCCGGGGACACCGTTACACGGGAACTGGCCGCCGGCACCCTGTGCCGTCTGATGGAGAATATCGGCCTTATTTGGGATTAAATAAAATACACATTGTAATGTTTGGAAAGGATATGACAGAATCATGACCAAGATCGACATTATTTCCGGCTTCCTTGGGGCAGGCAAGACCACCCTCACCAAAAAGCTGCTGGACGAGGCCTTTAAGGGCGAAAAGCTTGTTCTCATCGAAAATGAGTTCGGCGAGATCGGCATTGACGGCGGCTTTCTGAAGGACGCCGGGGTGGAGATCACCGAGATGAACTCCGGCTGCATCTGCTGCTCCCTGGTGGGTGACTTCGGCACCGCCCTGCAGAAGGTGCTCAGTGACTACGCCCCCGACCGCATCGTCATCGAGCCCTCCGGCGTGGGAAAACTCTCCGACGTCATCGCCGCCGTGGAGGGCGTCCAGAAGGAGTGCCCCGACCTGCACCTGAACAGCTTTGTCACCGTGGTGGACGCCACCAAGGCCAAGATCTACATGAAGAACTTCGGCGAGTTCTTCAACAACCAGGTGGAGCACGCCAGCGCCATCCTCCTCTCCCGCACCCAGAAGATGGACCAGGCCAAGCTGGACGGCGCGGTGCGCCTGCTGCGGGAGAAGAACCCCAAGGCCGCCATCCTCACCACCCCCTGGGACCAGCTCACCGGCGCCCAGATCGTCTCTGCCATGGAGGGGGGCCACGACTTGGCCCGCGAGCTGATGGAGGAGATCGGACACCACCACGACCACGGGGAGGACGAGCCCTGCTCCTGCGGCCATGACCACCACCATGACCACGAGCATGAGCATGAGCACGAGCACCACCACGACCATGACCACGGGGACTCCTGCTCCTGCGGCCATCACCACACCCAGGAGGAGCTGGACGCCATCCACGCTGAGCTGGGCTGCGAGGGGGCCTGCGGCTCCTGCGACCTGTGCGACAGCTGCATCCACTCCACCTTCCACCACCATCACCATGCCGACGAGGTGTTCACCAGCTGGGGCCGGGAGACTCCTCGGAAGTACAGCCGGGAGGAACTCCAGGACATTCTTTCCGTCCTGGCCATGACGGAGGATTACGGCACCATCCTCCGCTCCAAGGGCATGGTCCCCGATCAGGACAGCGAGGGCTGGCTCCACTTCGACCTGATCCCCGGCGAGTTTCAGATCCGGGAGGGCAGCGCCGACTACACCGGCCGCCTGTGCGTCATCGGCGCGGGCCTGGACGAGGCCAGGCTGGAAAAGCTGTTCCTGCTGGCGTGAGGTGAGGCTGCATGAAAGATCCCCGTATCCCGCTGTACCTCATCACCGGCTTTCTGGACAGCGGCAAGACCACTCTGCTCACCGACACCCTGAATATGGATTATTTTGCCGATGGGCAGCGCACCGTCCTGCTGATGTGTGAGGACGGCGAGACGGAGTATGATCCGGAGCAGCTGTCCAGGCTGAACACCCGCCTGGTCCCTGTCCAGGCCCAGGCCCAGCTGAA
>CAUFAM010000157.1 GCA_959022875.1 uncultured Oscillospiraceae bacterium
CAGGTCACAGTGACCCTCTATCTTTTGGAGCAGGAGAACCAGCCTCCTGTGGCCCGGAACATGGAGCTTTCCACCTATCGGGACGTGGCCATCACCGGCTATTTTGACGCGGTGGACGGAGAAGGAGACACCCTCACCTTCCAGCTCACCTCCACCCCTGCCCGTGGGGCGGTAACACTGGCGGAGGACGGCTCCAGCCAGTTTGTCTACACCCCTTACGAAAACAAGACCGGCAGTGACCACTTCACCTACGTGGCCATCGACTCCGCAGGCAACACCTCCCCCGAAGCCACCGTCAAGCTGCACATTGACAAGCCGGACACCACGGTGACCTATGCAGACATGGAGGGCAACTCTGCCCACAAGGCGGCCATCCGCCTGGCGGAGGAGGAAATCTATGTGGGCCGGTATGTGGATGGTAACTACTTTTTTGACCCGGACCGGCCGGTCACCCGGGCTCAGTTTCTGTCCATGGCCATGTCGGTAACAGGGCTGGAGGAGCTGGAGGGCGTTACCCTTACCGGCTTTTCCGATGACGCCGCCATTCCCACCTGGGCCAAAGGCTCGGTATCCGCTGCGCTGAAGGCCGGTGCCATCCAGGGCACCCGGGATGAGACCGGAGCCCCCGTCTTTGGCGCGGATCAAAATATTACCCGGGGCGAGGCCAGCGTCATGCTCAACAACCTTTTGGACATCACCGACGTCCCCCTGGAGGTCTTTTCCTCCACGGGCACCGAAGGCCACTGGGCTGCCCAGGCTGCCGCCAACCTGTCCGCTTCGAGGGTAACCGATCCCCAGAGCACCACAGCCTCTCAGCTCTCCGACCAGCTCACCCTGGCTCAGGCCGCGGAGATGTTGGATGGGGCCCTGGAGATGATGGACAGCCGGGAAAGCGGCTGGTTTATCTTTTAAACACAAAAATAGCGCCGCCAGAGGGAATGGCTTCCCCGGCGGCGCTTTCTTTTGGTTTAGTCCTCGTCGGCAGCGGCATCGTACATGGCCCGGGAGGCGCCTGAGGCGCTCCCCTGGGTGGACGCTACCCCGGCGGCAGCCGCCCGCTTCAGCTCACGGCTGCGCTCCTCGGCCTGCTGCATCATCTCGTTGGCCCGCTGACGGGCCTGCTGGGTGATGGACTCATCGGAAATCATCTGACGGGCCCGGTCTTCGGCGGCCTTGATAATGGCCTCCGCCTTATACTTCGCCTCGTTCTCCAGCTCTGCCCGGCGGGCCATCATCTTTCTGGCCTCGGAGAGCTCAATGGGGAACTGGCTGCGGACATCATCAATGAGATCCAGCGCCCGATCCCGTTCAATCACGCATTTGTCACTGGACAAAGGGGCATTTTTGGCCTCATCAATCATCTCAAAGAGCATATCCAGTAATTCTTCCACACCGCTTGCCATGGCGTTTAACCTTCCTTTCCTTCCATTTCCCTCATGCGCCGGTTTACATCGTCCACAATCTCCCGGGGAATAAACTCCGCCAGGTCAGCCCCATACCGGGCCATTTCCTTGACGATGGTTGAGCTGAGGTAGGTATATTTGTCGCTGGAAGCCAGGAACATGGTCTCCAGCTGAGGGTTCAGCTTCCGGTTGATGACCGCCATCTGGACCTCCTGCTCATAGTCGGACACAGCCCGCAGGCCCTTGACCACCACATGAGCTCCCCGCCGCTTGGCATAGGCGGCCAGCAGCTCGTTGGAAAAATCTACTTCCACATTAGGGAAGCGCTCGGTGGCCCGGCGAAGCATTTCCACCCGCTCCTCGGGGGTGAACATCCCCGTCTTTTTGGAGTTGATCATCACGCACACAATGACCTTGTCAAAACAGGCCGCAGCCCGCTTGATGATATTCAGATGCCCCAGGGTGACTGGGTCAAAGCTGCCGGGATAAATGGCGGTATTCATCGTTCTACACTCCCTGCCCGGCGGCAAATGGTCAGCTTGATCTTGCCGTACCGGTACTCTCTCCCCGCCTCATAGGGGGGCTCCAGCGGGGGAAGGCTCCATTCCGCCGGACTTTCGCAAACGATTATACCATATTCCCCAAGAATGTCAAACTTCATGATCTGTTCCACACATTTTTCCAGCAATCCACTCTGATAGGGCGGGTCCAGGAAGATGACGTCAAACTTCTCCCGGCAGGCGGCCAGAAAGGCCATAGATTCCCCCTGGACCACCTTGGCCCGGTCTTCAAAGCCCACCAGCTTCACGTTCTCCCGGATGAGCGCGGCAGCCTCCCGCCGCTGGTCCACAAAGGTGCAGCGCTGTGCACCCCGGGACAGGGCCTCAATGCCCAGCTGGCCGGTGCCGCCAAACAGATCCAGCACCCTTCTCCCCTCCAGTTCAAACTGGATGATATTGAAAATGGATTCCTTCACCTTGTCGGTGGTGGGACGGGTATCCATCCCCTGGAGTTCCTTGAGCTTTCTGCCTCTGGCCGTTCCTGAAATGACTCTCACAGTTTCCTACCTCGCTTTATTGTTCATCCGGCGCTTGCCGGCCGGATGTTTCATGGTTTGGGTTCTCTTCCCCGTGGAAGTATTGATAAACCGCCTGGGCGGTATTCTGGGGCACTGCCTCCCGCAGCTGCTCCAGAGAAGCCTCCCGCACCGCTTTCACGCTCTTAAAGCGCTTGAGCAGCTGCTGGCGGCGTTTCTCTCCCACGCCGGGGATCTTGTCCAGCACCGAGGTCTTTACATGCCCTCCCTGGAGCTGGCGGTGATATTCGATGGCAAAACGGTGGGTCTCCTCCTGAATCTGGCCGATGAGGGCAAACACCGCAGGGATGGCCTGGATGCCGATCTCCCGGCCGTCGGGATGGACCAGTGCCCGGGTGCGGTGGCGGTCATCCTTCACCATGCCAAAGGCGGGGATATTCAGATTCATGGTCTCCAGCACCCGGCGGGCCACCCGCACATGTTCTAGGCCGCCGTCAATGAGCAGCAGATCCGGCTTGTCAGAAAACTTCTCGTCCCCGTCCAGATACCGGCGAAAGCGCCGGGTGAGCACCTGCTCCATGGAGGCATAGTCGTTGGGGCCGTCCATATCCTTGAGCTTAAAGCGCCGGTAATCCCGCTTCAGGGGCCGCCCGTCCACATAGACCACCATGGAGGCCACAATGTCGCTGGCCCCCTGGTTGGAGATGTCGTAGGACTCCATGCGCCTGGGGGGCGCTTCCAGGGCCAGCATCTTCCCCAGGGCTTCCAGCAGCTTATTTTGCCGCTCCTCCCGGGTGGTGGCCCGGATGACCTCCTCCTGGGCGTTCTGATTGGCCAGCTTAATAAGGTCCATTTTGGCGCCCCGCTGGGGAGTGATGAGCTCCACCCTCCGGCCTACCTGCTCGCTGAGCAGCCGGGTGAGGGGCACCTGGTCGCTGAGCTCACAGGGCAGCAGGATCTGCTTGGGCAGCCGGGTGCGGCCTACATAGTATTCCCGCACCAGAGAGGAGAGCACCGACGCCTCATCCTCCTCCATGGGGGTCTCCAGCAGATCAAACTCCTTGGCGGCCAGCTCCCCCTCCAAAAAGTGGAGCACCACAAAGCAGCTTTTGGCCTCCCCCCGGAAAAAGCCCGCCACATCCGTGTCGGCCAGTGACCCGGCCACCACCTTCTGCCGGGCGCCCAAAAGCTCGATGGCCCGCAGCCGGTCCCGGAGCTGGGCGGCCTTTTCAAAGCGCAGTTCCTCCGCCGCCTGCTCCATCTCCGCGGTCAGGTCGGCCTGTACCTCTTTAAACCGTCCCTCCAGCAGGCTCACCGCCTGGGCAATGGCCTGGTCATGCTGATCCTTCAGCTCGTCCCCCCGGCAGTAGCCGTCGCACTTGCCCATGTGGAAGTTGAGGCAGGGGCGCTCCTTGCCGATGTCCCGGGGAAACTTTTTGTTGCAGGAGGGCAGGCGCAGGGCGGAACGCAGGGCATCGATGATGGCCTGGGTACTGTGGCGGCTGGCGTAGGGGCCGAAGTACCGTGCCCCATCCTCCGCCGCCTTGGAGGCCAGGGAAAACCGGGGATAGGCCTCGTTGGACAGGCGGATATAGGGATAGCCCTTGTCATCCTTCAGCAGGATGTTGTACCGGGGCTG
>CAUFAM010000158.1 GCA_959022875.1 uncultured Oscillospiraceae bacterium
TGCGCTTGGCGGTCTCCACGATCTTCTCAGCGCTCTGGTCGATGAGCTGGTGATCATAGGCCTTCAGACGGATGCGGATCATTTCTTTCTGAGCCATTTGGGTGTTCCTCCTTAATACATACGAAAGTTGACTGTGTCCAGCCTTCGTACGGTGAGAGCCGTCTTGTACACGCTTTCGTGCGTATCACTCCAAGCCACGAAAAAACCGGCACAATGCAGGCCGGTTTCCTTCCTGCCAGGCGATATACGCCGTGACACGAAGCTCTCAGCCGCCCGATTTACGGACATACTCCGCGGAAGTTACCTCGTTTCCGAGCAATCTCCCGCATCATCGCAGACTGCGCCCCTTGAGGCGCTCGATTATCATACAACACTCTCCCGTGTGTGTCAAGCATTTTTTGAAAAAAATTTCGTCGGATTTTTATAAAAGGTAACGCAGTGTTTTTGGGCACAATATCTGGACACAAACGCGGTCCCTGCCCACAATCGGGCGGGGACCGGTCCATTTACCAAAAATCTCTCAAATTCCAATATTCCGGGATTTCTCCCGTCAGCCGGGACAGCTCCTGCCCCTGTGCGTCCTCCCAGATGAGCGTATAGCGGTCTCCGGCAAATTCATCTCCCATCCCCAGCAGGTGCATCCACACCGCGTCCAGAGCGCAGTACCGCGCCCCTCCATGGTCATGGGGCAGAAAGCGGAAGAAGTAGTAGCCGGTTTCCTCCCGCTGGCAACGGGCGGTGAAGGTCTCCTCCTTCACCGTTTTGCTGGGCCCCCAGCTCGGCTCTACCGCCGCCACCTCCAGAGTAAGCTCCGCCTGGACCGCCTCCTCCGGAGCGCCAAAGGCGGCCAGCACGGTGGCGCCATCCTCATCCTGGACGGGAATCACCAGCACCCCCGGTTCCTCCCGGGACAGCAGCTGCGTAATCAGAGGTGCATCCCGCTCCAGGGGCCTGCTGGTATTGTCGTACTTCTGCACCTGTCCGGCCGCCACCCAGCCCTCTCCCTGGAGAAGGTAGCCCTGGGTGTCTCCCTGCCGGGTCCGGTAAAGAATCTCAGACGGGGTGAGGAGGTACTTGCCCTGCATCTTGGCCAGGGCCCCGTCCTGGGTCAGGGCGGGCCACCCCAAAGCCGCAGGGAGCAGCAGGGCCGTCAGCAGCACAAAGGCAATGTTCCGGACCGTCTTCCATTTCCGGCTCAGCTTGGGAAGGCGCTGCCACAGCTTTTTCATGCCCCCACCTCCTTTAAATCCACCCTCAGATCCAACTTGGTTCCGGGCAGGTAGCGGAGGGTGACGTACTCCAGGTCCCGGGGCACATCCTCCACCATCATGTTGACCGAAATCCAGCGCAGGCCCGTCTGTGGAAGGCCTCTAGAGGTGTAACCCTGCCGCTCTCCGTAGGGGGTTCCCCGGTCGTCCCCCGCCCTCAAATAGGACAAGGGCGCCTCGGACCGCTCCCAAGGCAGGTCATAGGAGAGGCGCAGCTCCAGATAGAGGACATTTTTCCCCTGCTCCTCCCACATGGCCGCCCGGGGCACCGAGATGGTACACCGGCCAAGCCTGGCCTCCGCCTCCGGGGCGTAGACCGCCAGGCGCTCTCCCTCCCACTGAGGCTCCCCATCTTCGTAGAGGGCCCGGGAAATGGCCGCACTCTCCGAATTGTCCAGCCAGTCCTCCATCCGCCAGCGCACATCCTCCAGCCAACTTCCGCCCAACAGAATACTTGCCGCAATGGCCAGGGCCGCCAACACTGCCGCCCACCGGCTTACCACCCACAAATACCCCAGCCAGGGTTTGTGGATGTTTGCCAGCTCCCGGCCCAGCTCCTCCGGGTCGCCCATGGACTCCAATGCCCGGCGCTCTGCCTCCCCCCGGGTCATGTCCGGGAAGATGCGCCGCAAGTCGGCCTGTTTGTCCTCCAGGTGGGCAAAGAGCTCCGCACGCACCTCCACGCGGTCCGGCCCGAAACGGATGCCACGGGTAGCAGCGTTCAGCCACTCGTATTCGCTTACATATTTCCGCTCCATGGCGTCCTCCTCATGCCGTTCAATCTCTTGCCGGCACCGTCCCCGTCTGCTCCAGCAGAAGCTCCCCCGCCTCATTATAAAACCGCAGGGTGTAGGGCAGGCCCCGAACCCATCCAAAGGAATAGGAGCTGAGGCGGCTCTGGAAGGAGAAGAGGCAAAGGTTATGCTCCAGCACCTGGCTCTCCTCCTGATAGATGCCCTCCGGCGCCTCCACGGTCATCTCTCCCCGGGCCGTCCCCTCCGGCAGCTGGAGGGCCGCCACGGCCACGCAGGATTCCCGCTCCGGCCAGTCCTCGCCCCGGGTGTCGCTGACGGCATGGAGCAACGGTGCCAGCTTCACCTGTCCCGGCTGCTCTTCAAAAGGCCAGCAGACCAATTCATTGCCCCCCCGCAGGGAACTACTCTGCCAAAAAGCCACCGCATAGTCCTCTCCCAGTCCTAACATTTGCTCCTGGGTAACCTTCGGAACCGGATCGTACGGTTCGTGGGAGTGGGCCACGGTGATCCGGCCCGTACTTAGTACGATTTCAGAGGGGGGCAGCAGGTTTTCCCGCTCCGCGCGGCGAAACTTCATCTCCAGAGTGGGCAGAGGACAGCCATACTGGGCCCAAATGACCAGGGCCAAAGCGGCAGCCAGCACCAGGTTGCGCACTGTTTTCCCGCCCCGCCCCATCTTAGGAAAAAACCGCAATTTCTTCATTGGTCCCCCTCCTTTAATTCCACGGCAAAGGAAACCAGAGGCTCCGTGGGACCGTAATCCAGATAAATCCACTGAGCTTCCGGGTCTAAATTCCGAATGTATACCTCATACCCGCTGTGGAAGGGCCCAAAGCCCCCCATGCTCAGGCCGTTCATCAGGCTCCCATCCTTGGGATGCTCGCCTGACTCCCCTCCCAGAGCATAGCAGTTACCCCGGTCATCGGTGACCTTCATCCACTCATCCCGCAGAACCCCCCGCTCCCAAAAGCGCCAGGTGTTGATGCGCAGATAGAGGTACAGCTCCAATCCGTCCTCCCCTTGCCACAGGGCCGCCCGGCGCAGGGAGACGTTCTGGCCCCCGACGTGCTCCGTCTGTCCAATCTCCAGGGCCAGCAGCTGGTTTGGATTATCCCCGGGGAGATAGCGGAGGTCGTCATCGTCTCCCATCACTGCGGCTCGGGGCAGGTCATCCATATCCCACCATTCGGAAAAGGGGTTATCGCCCAAATAGGCATCATCCCCCCGGAACACGCCCAAGCCCACCAGCCACAGGCAGGCCACCACCGCCAGGACCTGGCTCAAGCGCCACAGCCACCCCAGCCAGGGCTTATGGATTTTGGCCAGCTGTTTCCGTACTTCCCAGGCATCCCCCATGGACTCCACCGCCCGGCGCTCCGCCTCCTCGGGGGAGAGGTCGGGGAAAATCCGCTGAAGGTCCGCCTGCTTATCCTCCAGGTGGGCCGCAAGCTCCGCTCGCACCGCCGCCCGGTCGGGCTTAAAGCGAATGCCCCGGGTGGCGATGTACAGCCACTGAACTCCATTCATCTGATCCCGCTCCATGGTCTCCTCCTGTCATTCTTATAAGGGCCTGGGAATGGCCCCCTCCCGCTGCTTGAGCAGCGTATCTCGTTCATCATAGAGGCGCAGGGGTGTAGGAGCCCTCCAGCCAGGGAGAGGGGGACACGCCGTCCTCCCGCCAGGCTCCGACCAACCAGACTCCGCCGCCCAGATCCCAGCTGTCCGTCTGGTAGGGCAGCCTTTGCGTCCCCGTCTCCTGCCGCAGCTCCAGGCTCAGCTCCACACGCCGGGTCCCTTCGGTTACATCCAGCAAAAGAAACGGTACAAAATTGTGATATGTATAGTGGGCACCCACGCTATAATCCACTTCCACCCAATAGGCCCGGGGAATCTCCCACTCTGACCGGGAAAGCGGGAGCAGCAGGGGCTCCCCGTTTCGGGCATAGCCCCGCAGCCGCCCGTCATCGGCCAGCAGCAGGCCCCGCTCCACTGAAGCGACCACCGCCGTCTCTTCCGTAACC
>CAUFAM010000159.1 GCA_959022875.1 uncultured Oscillospiraceae bacterium
GGCTGTGGGTGAGAAGATCACCCGGGGCGTGGAGTATGCCCAGAAGCACAAGCTGCCCCTGATCATCTTCTCCGCCAGCGGTGGAGCCCGGATGCAGGAGGGCATTTTGTCCCTCATGCAGATGGCCAAGACCAGCGCCGCCATTGAGCGCTTTTCCAAGACCGGGGGGCTTTATATCTCTGTATTCACCCACCCCACCACCGGCGGCGTCACCGCCAGCTTTGCCTCTCTGGGGGACATCACCCTGGCCGAGCCCGGCGCCCTCATCGGCTTTGCCGGGCCCCGGGTCATTCAGCAGACCATCGGCCAGGAACTGCCCGAGGGCTTCCAGAGAGCGGAATACCTGGAGGAGCACGGCTTTGTGGATCAAATCGTCCCCCGCCGTCAGATGCGCCAGGTACTCTCACAACTTTTGTTTCTTCACAGGAAGGGGGTCATGCACCGATGAGCAATCTCACTGCCGCTCAGCGGGTAAAGCTGGCCCGGGACCCCAATCGTCCAGGTACCCTGGACTTTGTCCACCACCTGTTTACTGATATTTTTGTCTGTCAGGGTGACCGGCTGGGCCGGGAGGATCCCAGTATCTTCGGGGCCATTGCCCGGTTCCATGGAAAGCCCGTCACCGTCATCGGCCACCGCAAGGGCCGCAATTTTGAGGAAAATATGAAATGCAAATTCGGTATGCCCTCCCCGGAGGGCTACCGCAAGGAGCAGCGCCTGCTGCGGCAGGCGGAGAAATTTGGCCGCCCGGTGATCACCTTTGTGGACACCCCGGGGGCCTACCCCGGCCTGGAGGCCGAGGCAGGGGGACAGGGAGAGGCCATTGCCTCCTCGCTGGCCCTCATGAGCTCTCTCACCGTGCCCGTGGTTACCGTGGTCATCGGCGAGGGAGGAAGCGGTGGGGCCCTGGCCCTGGCCGTGGGCAACCGGATCATCATGCTGGAAAACGCCATCTATTCGGTGCTCTCTCCCGAAGGCTTTGCCTCCATTTTGTGGAAGGATGCCGCCCGGGCGGACGAGGCCGCTTCCATCATGAAGCTCACCGCCGCAGATCTTCTGCGTCTGGGGGTGGTGGACCAGGTGATCCCCGAGCCCGAGGGGGGCGCCCATGTGGACCCCAGACCGGTCTTTGAGGCGGTGGACAAGGCTATTGCCCGCAGCCTCACCCAGCTGGGCAAGGAAAAGGATCTGGCCGCCCACCGTTATCAAAAGTTCCGCGCCATGGGCGCGGTCCGGGAGGAGAAGGAGACATGAACGGACTGCACATCCTTGGTACCGGCCGGGCGGTTCCGGAGCAGATTGTGACCAATGACGACCTGGCCCGCCGGGTGGACACCAACGATGAGTGGATTGTAGCCCGCACCGGAATCCGGGAGCGGCGTTTTGCCCGGGAGGGAGAGACCCTTACCGAGCTTACCGTCCAGGCGGCACGCCAGGCCCTGGACCGGGCGGGATTAAAGCCCGAGGACATCGGCCTGTGCCTGACCGCCACGGTGACCCCTGACCGGCTGACCCCGGCCCAGGCCTGCCTTATCCATCAGGAGCTGGGCCTTCCGGAAGACTGCCCCGCCTTTGACCTGGGAGCGGGCTGCACCGGGTTCCTCTATGCCATGGAAACGGCCGCAGCCATGCTGCCCCGGATGAACCGCCCCTATGCCCTTTTGGTGGGCGGAGAGCTTCTCTCACGCATTGTGGACATGGACGACCGTTCTACCTGTATCCTTTTTGGAGATGGCGCGGGCGCCGCCGTGGTGGAAGCCACGCAGGACGGCTGGTACAGTCAGCTGGGTACCCGGGGAGACCGGGACATCCTGTGGGCCTGGGGCCCGGGACAGGACCGGCCCTACATCCACATGGACGGACAGGGGATTTTCCAGTTTGCTCTGAAGACGGTCCCTGAGGTGGCCAAGGAGCTTTTGGAAAAGGCCGGCCTTCAGAAGGAGGATGTGGCCTGGTATGTGCCCCATCAGGCCAACCACCGCATTGTGGAGTCGGTGGCCAAGCGGCTGAAGTTGCCCCTGGATCGCTTTTATGAGAACATGGACCGCTACGGCAACACCTCTGCGGGCAGTATCCCCATCGCCCTGGACGAGATGGTGGAGAAGGGACTGCTCCAGAAGGGCCAGTGGGTCATGTGCCTTGGCTTTGGCGCGGGGCTGACGTGGGGAGGAGTTTTATTCAAATGGTAAAAGCGTCTCGCTTTTCCCATTTGAGGAATTGCACCCCAAACGGGCCTCGATTCCTGACGGAAAAGTCGGCCCGTTTTGGGTGAGATGTGTTTTTGAAGCGGCTGAGCCGTTTCAAAAACAGATTGTATTTTATTCCGCTGCCTGCGGGCACCGGAACTCCCTGCAGGAGGGCCTTTGATACATAGATTGACAGCCTGATGGTTTTAGGCTGAAGTGGGAGGAACACCATGAAATTAAACGAGCTTCTGGGGATTGAGTTCCCCTTTATCCAGGGCGGCATGGCCAACATTGCCACCGCCGAGTTTGCCGCTGCCGTCTCCAATGCCGGGGCCCTGGGTCTCATCGGCGGAGGCGGAATGTCCCCTGAGATGTTCCGGGACAGCATCCGCCGCTGCCGCAGCCTGACGGATAAGCCCTTCGGCGTGAACATCATGCTCATGCACCCCCAGGTGGAGGAGCTGGCCGCCATCGCCGCCGAGGAGAAGGTGGCTGTGGTCACCACCGGCGCCGGTGACCCCTCCCGCTTCATTCCCGCCTGGAAGGAAGCGGGGATCAAGGTCTTCCCCGTGGTTCCCGCAGTGGCTCTGGCCAAGCTGGTGGCCAAGCGGGGTGCCGACGGCGTTATTGCCGAGGGCACTGAGAGCGGCGGCCACGTGGGCGAGCTGACCACCATGGCCCTGGTGCCCCAGGTGGTGGAGGCGGTGGACATCCCCGTCATCGCCGCCGGCGGCATTGCCAGCGGCCGTCAGCTGCTGGCCGCCTACGCCCTGGGCGCTATCGGCGTCCAGGTGGGCACCTGCCTGCTGGTGAGCGAGGAGTGCCCCGTCCATGAGAACTACAAGAAGGCGGTCCTGAAAGCCACCGACCGCTCCACCGTGGTCACCGGCCGCTCTGTGGACGCCCCGGTGCGCTGCCTTCGCAACCAGATGACCAACGCCTACATCGCCAAGGAGCGGGAAGGAGCCGACCGCATGGAGCTGGAGCACTTCACTCTGGGATCTCTGCGCAAGGCCGTGTTCGACGGCGACGTGAAGACTGGCAGCGTCATGGCCGGCCAGGTAGCCGGTATGCTCCACGAGATCAAGCCTCTGCGCAAGATCTTTGAAGAGCTCCAGGCTGGCTGTGAGCAGCGCCTGCGTGAGCTGGAGCAGTAAATGAGAATCGGAAAACGTGAATTGGCCCTGCCCATTCTCCAGGGTGGCATGGGCGTGGGGGTCTCCATGGGAGGCCTGGCCGGAGCGGTGGCCGCCTGTGGAGGCATGGGCACCATCAGCACCGCCGACGCGGGTTACCTGGAGCCCGATTTTGAGAAGAATCCCTTTGAAGCCAATCTGCGTGCTCTGAAGCAGGAGATCGGCAAGGCCAAGGAAATTGCCCGGGGAGCCGGCGTGGTGGCCGTCAACGCCATGGTGGCTACCGTGCAGTACGCCGACGCGGTGAAGGCCGCGGTGGCGGCGGGCGTGGACGCGGTGGTGTCCGGGGCGGGCCTGCCCCTGGATCTGCCCGAGCTGGTGGGAGAGGGAACCGCCAAGGCCACCATCGTCTCTTCGCCCCGGGCCGCCAAACTGATTTTAAAGACCTGGGACCGGAAGTACCACACGACTGCTGATTTCATCGTGCTGGAGGGCAAGGATGCAGGCGGCCACCTGGGCTTTGACGAGGAGCAGCTGAAAGCCGACTCCTGTCCTACCCTAGAGGAGCTCCTGCCCGGCGTTTTGGCCGAGGTGCGGCCCTACGAGGAGAAGTACGGCCACCCCATCCCGGTGTTTGCCGCCGGGGGTGTGTATACCGGCGCCGATATGGCCCGGCTCACCAAGCTGGGTGCGGCGGGGGCCCAGCTGGCCACCC
>CAUFAM010000160.1 GCA_959022875.1 uncultured Oscillospiraceae bacterium
ACGGCCCCCGTCACGCCGCCGCTTAAAAAAGGATAGGTGATGGTGCACTCTCCGCTGCCCGTCACCCACTGTGCAGAGGAAAACGCCGCAGAAAACGCCTGAAGCTGTCCCGCTTTGACCAGTGCGGCGTTAAACTCCTCCTCCGTTCCGGTATAGCCCTTTTCCACAGCGCCCTGATAGGCACTCTTTCCAGGTTCTCCCACCGGCCCCTGGGGCCCGGTCTCTCCCTGGGGGCCTGTCTCTCCCTGAGGGCCTGCCTCTCCCTGAGGACCTGCCTCTCCCTGAGGACCAGTAAGCTTTCCGCTGTCGTATTTATCCTGAAAGCTCTCCCCGTCGGAAAATTTCACGCCATCGGCAGACAGGTTCTTGTGTTGGACCTTGCCCACCGCTTCGTCGATCTGTGCGCCTGTAAACGCCCCGTTATATCCTTCCGCCATGGTTTCACTCCCTCATACATAGATAGACCGCCTGATCGGCTGTCACATAGGCTCCTTGCCCCACAGGGATATAGGGGTGGTTGTCATTCCAGCTGCCGTCCTCCCCCTGGGCAAAGAGGGAAATCCGGTATTCCCCGTCCCCCTGAAGCAAAAACTCGTCATAGATTTCAAAGGTTCGGGGCGTATCCGCCGGAGTCGTGGAGAAGGAGGCAATCAGCACACCTTTTCCAACACCATACTCTTCCCCCGCCTTGGTGGCCCGGCACTCAAAGGCCCGGCAGGGAAGATTGGCCTGAACGGTCACCGTAATCCGGTCAAAACCCTCTGCGCCGGACAGCCGCTCTCCTGTGGTGGAAAATGTAAGTTCCGGAGCTGCCATCACACCACGCTCCAGATTCCCGCCACATTACGCACAAACACCTTGACGATCTTGCTCCCGTCGCCGGGGCTGGCACTGGCCAGGTCTGCACCGGTAATGGTAACCTGGATATTGGTAGAGGCAGGATAACCTCCGGCCGTTCCGCTGGTATTGACCGAACCTGCGCTGGTGGGGATGGGGGTTCCCGCATCCTGCTGGGCACTGACAGCCGGCACCACGCACACCTTATACTCCTCAAAGGGCACATCTGCGGTAAAGTTGATGACCGCCTGGCCAAAGCCCTCTACCTTGGAAATCTTGCTCCGGTCTGGCCCGGTCACGGTCACAACGGGGACAGTGGTATTGAGGGTAATGGTGTCGCTGACCGCGGAACTCTCGTTGCCCACATCGTCCCGCACCTTCACATAGACGGTTTTCAGGCCGTCCTCACCGGCCAGGGTAACTGCCTTTGAGGCCGCAAAATTCTCCCATTCCGCCTGTGCTTCCTCCAGGGCCCCGGCCACACCCCAGATTTTCATCTGGTAGCCTGTGGTATCCTCATCTGCCAGGGTAATCCCCAGGGTCACCGCGGTGGAACTGGCATACAGGGCCCCGTTGTTGATGGTCAGGGTAACACCTGAGGGCGCCGTGGTGTCCAGTGTCAAATTAAAGTAACTTGCCATTCTCTGTTCTCTCCTTTTCCGCACTCAGCTCCAGGAACACATATCCTCCCGGCCGCACATAGATTGACGCGTCTCCAATGGCCGCGCGTTTGATTCCCATCTCTCCCAGCCGCAGCTGGTCGATTCTTTGCTCGCCAACCTGTACCATTCTCTCACCCCCGGATGAGATAGAGCGTGCCGGCGTTTTTCTGCTCCAGGGCATCGTAATCCGCCTGATCCATAACCTGGATGGATCCAACCTCCTGGGAGATAATTCCGGCCGAGCAGGGAATCTGGGACGGTTCGTAGGCCCCCGTCTCCACATTCCAAATTAGCCAAACTCCTTCCCCCATCTTGGGCGGGTGCTGGTTGAGAGCAGTGAGCTTTTGCTCCATCTGCTGAAATTCTGAGGGCAGCACAGGGGGGAAGGACTGCTCTGCGTTGATGCTGTGGCAGACCATGGCCAGGAAGACATTGCTGTGTCTGACCACATTCCCGTCACTCCCGCGGAGCTGCAGAAAGTAATAGCCGTCTTCTCCCAACATCTCAGCAGTCAGCCAGGCGGAAAACAAATCTCCCTCCCGCTCCAGCTGGATCACATTTTTTCTTCCCTCCCGCTCCACATCCACCTTCAGATCCCAGCCCTCCGGCAGTGGAGCGCACACCTCGATTCTTTCCGCCAGATGATCCCCCTGGAAACACAGAAAGTAGGCCTCCGGCACGCGCACCTGCCAGTCCTCCATGTAAAGCATCCCGTTCACTCCTTATTTCTCTGCTATGTTAGGGAAAGGCGGCCCCCATACCGGGGGCCGCCTTTTCCCTCTTACACGCCGGAATTCTGCTTCTGGGCCTCGTCTTCGGCCTTCTCGGCCTCCTCACGCTCCACTTCCTCCTGCTGAATGGCGTGCTCCATGTCCTCCAGCAGACCCATGGCATAGGCCAGATAGAAGCGCTTCTCATGGGGATAAGCCTTGGACAGGGCCTTGCCATGGGCGCCGGTAAACAGGCGCAGGGCCTCACTTTCCTCCTTGGTGACCTGGGGATTTTCCTGCCGGAACATGGCCATGCCCACCGTGGCCATGTCAGGGGCGTCATGTTTCTCCGTGCACTGATAGAGGGCATAGAGATCATTAGGATTTGCAATGTACATATACGTTCTCCTCTCATAAAATGATAGGATGATCCTTCGGGCGCTCTTCTCTGCTCCGGTTTTTTTCGGAACTTTGCTGATCGTCAGCCCTTGCCCGGTAAAACCATCGTTCAAATAGGGTGAAATTCCCCCCGGTGTTGCATAAACGCGTACAACTAAAAACGGCCGGTATCTGCTTTTTTTGCAGATACCGGCCGTTTGGCCCGTTATTCTCTTAATAGAGCTTGTCCAGCAGCTCCACAATATCGCCGATCACTCCGTCGTTGCAGTGGCACATCACTCTGGCACCCCAGTCTCTGACCTCCTGAGCACAGTTGGCCGGAGCAAAGGGGATGGCCGATTGTTCCAGCATGGGGATGTCGTTCTGGTTGTCTCCCACGCAGTAGATGTGCTGGGGCTGGATGCCCAGAAGCTGGGCCAGCCTCACAATCATCCCACCCTTGGTGCTTCCCTTGCAGGTAATTTCCAAATACCGGGGGTTGGAGAAAATAGCTTCATAGTGCTCTCCCCACCGGCCCAGCAGGTACTCTCTCGCCTGGAGCAGGATCTCATGTTCCTGATGGAAGAGTGCCTTGACCCAGGGGGTAGGCATCTCCTCCCCCGGACAGAGAGTATAATCACAGGCCACCTTTTTCATATGGGCCAGGGTAATCTCATTGGGGTTCCAGATGTAGATGTCCTCCCCATGGTAAGCCTCAATGGACAGCTGGGGAAACGCCTTCATCAGCTCCCCCAGTTCCTCCTGCGCCCGGTGGTCCAGGGCTGTCTGTTCCACCACCTGATCCTTCTGAAAGTCATAAATCGCCGCTCCGTTGGACAGCACCGCCGGGGCATTCATGGGCACCATTGGGGCGTAGGGGGAAAAGGTACGGTGGGCCCGGCCGGTAGCCACGGTAAAAAATCCACCATGCTCCGTAAAATACCGGATGGCATTTAGATTACGCTCTGGAATATGGAACGTAAGATCATACAAAGTGTCATCAAAATCACTGGCAAGCAGCAGCCCGTCAAACTTCCCCATGGGGACCTCTCTTTCCGTCCCCAAAGGGACTGTTTCAGCGGATATCCTCCGCCGTCAGATACCAACGCATCCGGCTGTTGCGCATAAGCAGGGCATAGATGACCATACACAGCAGCCAATCCAGCACCATATAAAAGCCGTTATACAGCAGGGAATAGAACCAGGGGGTAGTCATGGTCAGACCGAAGAAGGTCTCAGGCATGTACTCCGCCCAGACAGTGGCGCCCACCACATAGTGCACCAGGAAGCGGGCCGCGCAGCCCACGGTGGCGCCGGCATAGATGCTCCACTTCTTGCCCCGGAACAGTCCGGCCACACCCAAAACCATATAGGCGATCACATAGTCACCCAGAATGGACTGCCAGCCGATGGCGATGCCGCCGGCGGCCATAAACTGGAGCACGCC
>CAUFAM010000161.1 GCA_959022875.1 uncultured Oscillospiraceae bacterium
GGCGTGGAGACGGTACAGGACATGGAGCTCATTCCCCTGCCCCGGGGACAGAGCAGCCTTCAGCACCTGGACGTGCGGGAGATCCCGCCCCAGAGCTTGTGAGGTGGACTATGGCAGAAATTCTTCCCTATGTCCCCCGTACCATTACCGTACACCTGGGCCTGCCCGACCAGTGGGCGGAAAATGTGACGGTGGAGTTTCCGGAATATGTGAAAAATGTGGCTTCCAGCGAGATTTATCCCACTTGGGAGCTTTCGGCCATCCGGGCCAATGTGCTGGCCATCATCTCCTTTGCCCTCAACCGGGTGTATACGGAATTTTACCCCAGCCGGGGCTATGACTTCCAGATTACTTCTACCACCCAGTATGATCAGAAGTTTATCCGTGGACGCAATATTTTTGAGAACATCAGCCAGGTTGTGGATGAAATTTTCAACGACTACATCCGCCGTCAGGGGTTTATTGAGCCTCTGGCTGCCAAGTTCTGCAACGGAACCACCTCCACCTGTGACGGCCTGTCCCAGTGGGGCAGCCAGTACCTGGCCCAGGAGGGCTATAACTCGGTGGACATTCTCAAACGCTACTACGGGGACGACATTGAGCTGGTGGTGGATGCCCCGGTAAAGGACCTGTCGCTCTCCTACCCAGGCACAGCACTGCGCCTGGGGGACGCGGGGCCGGACGTGGTCATCGTCCAGGCCATGCTCAACCGTATTTCTCAAAATTACCCCGCCATTCCAAAGGTCTACCCCGCCACCGGGGTATTTAACGAGGCCACCCAGGAGGCGGTGAAGTCCTTCCAGCAGATTTTTCGCCTGACCCCGGACGGAATTGTGGGAAAGGCCACCTGGTATAAGATGGTTTATCTCTATGTGGGAGTCATGCAGCTCTCCGAGCTGGTGAGCAAGGGCCAGACCTTTATCGCCGTGCAGTTTCAGTTTCCAGGGGTGCTGCGTCAGGGAGACCGGGGCGGGGAGGTAGAGGTTCTGCAATATATGCTCTCCCTGCTGGCGGAATTTGACGTGAGTGTGCAGGGCCCCGCCATAGACGGTATTTTCGGTCCGGCCACCGCCCGGGCGGTGCGGGAATATCAGCACCTGGCGGGCCTTACCCCGGACGGCGTGGTGGATGAGAAGACCTGGAACTCCATCTATGACAGCTTTGTCCGGGCGGAGTATTTTCTGCGCCGGGACACGGTGCGCGCCCAGTCCCTGGGAAGCAATGCCGTCCAGGTCATGGGCGGCGGCCGCCCGGAGGGGGAACAGGATTTTTCCAGCACCCCACGGATCGGGCAGTTCCCCGGGGAGGATCTGCACCTTGGACAGCGGGATCAGAATACAGCCAGGCAGAGGGAGGAAATGGTATGAACGGGAGCATGACCGTGCAGGAATTGACCGAGCGGGAGCTGCTGTCCCGGCCGGTAGCTGGGCTTCAGTATATGCTCAGCCAGCTGGCACAGGGGTATCCAGAGCTGGTGCACATCATGGTGGACGGCGTATTTGGAGAACGGACTCTGGAGGCGGTGATGCGCTTTCAAAAGGCGTTTCATTTGCCGGTGACCGGGGTGGTGGACCGGGAGACCTGGGATGCCATCCGGAATCGCTGGATCAGTCTGGAAGACCGGACGGGAGAGACCCGCCCAACGCAGCTTTTTCCCTCCGAGGGAACCGAGGTGCAGGAGGGCCAGGAGCGGGAATACATGGTGCTGCCCCAGACCATGTTTCAGATTCTCTCCCGGCAGCTGGAAGGCATTGCGTTCCACCCGGCCGACGGAATTCATGGCAGTGCTTCGGCAGAAAATGTGCGCTGGCTGCAAAAGGCGGCGGGTCTGCCCCAGACGGGTACACTGGACCGTTCCACCTGGGATGCGCTCAGCCGGCTCTATGAGGTGTTTGTAGTCCGGGAGCTGGAGGGGAAACCCCAATTTATCGGAGGATGGGGCTAAACCATGCGGCTGAGCATTCAAACAGCCATGGAATAACCAAAGCGTCCATGATCCATACTATCCCCTGAGACGATATGGGGAGAGAGACGTATGGACGAAAAACCGCTGCCCTCCGGCCGGGGCGCTTATTTTGAAGGCTGGTATTTTAAGCACCAGGGGGCGGAGGGCGGCTTGGCTCTGATTCCTGCTGTCCACCGGGAACGGAAGGGGGGCTGGAGGGCATCCCTTCAGGTGATTACCCCCGGGGAGAGCTGGATGATCCCCTATCCCATCGAGTCCTTTTCTCGGTGGGGGGAAGGGGCGGAACTTCGGCTGGGGGAGAGCTGGTTTTCCAAAGACGGGGTGTATCTGGCGGTGGAGGAGCAGGAGCTTTCTCTGAAGGGGGAGCTTCACTACGGCCCTTTGACTGTTCCGGGAGAGGACATTATGGGGCCGTTTCGCCATGTGCCACATATGCAGTGCGTTCACGGTATCCTGTCCATGGCCCACGCAGTGAATGGGGCAGTGGATCTGAACGGGCGGACTATTTGGTTTGACAAAGGGCTGGGCTACTGGGAGACCGACCGGGGCCGTTCCTTTCCCAAGCGGTATCTTTGGACCCAGTGCGCCTGGCAGGAGCGGCAGCAGGTGAGCCTCATGCTGGCCATTGCCCATATCCCCTCTGGAATCGGTTCGTTTACGGGGGTGATCTCGGAGATACGCCTGGCGGGCCGGCACTATCGACTGGCCACCTACCGGGGAGCCAAGACGGTGCGGTGGGGAGAGAGCGGGGCAGAGGTTTGCCAGGGACGGCTGCGCTTGGCCTTGGAGGTGTTGGAGCACTATCCCTTGCCCCTTCGGGCCCCTGCCGGGGGGAATATGAGCCGCACCATCCATGAAAGCCTTTTTGCTACCGTCCGGTACCGGCTGTGGGAAGGAGAGACGCTGCTCTTCGACCACACTGACCACCAGGCCAGCTTTGAGTGGTCGCAGGCAGCACAATAAAATCCGGCCATCTCCACAGAGGTGGCCGGATTTCTTTTTTATAAAGCGGCGCTTGGCAAGTGGTCCACAAAGCCCTGAAGCTGGGCCTGGGAGGTCATTTTGGGCAGCTGGTCCAGGATGGCCTGGCGTTGCTGGGGGGTACAGCTGTCATAGAAGCGGGAGGACTGGGGGTTCTGCCGCAGGAGCACCCCGAAGGCCGCGATCTGGTTGTTTGACTGATTCATGGTATCACCTCGGTTTTAGTATGCCGGGGTGGAGCGGATTTTATCCCACGGAAACATAAGTTACGGAATCACCAGCATCTGTCCGGCCAGCTCGTTGTCGGCGGTGTGCAGGGGGATGTAGTTCAGTGACCAGTGATCCAGCAAATTGACCGGCGCGGTGAGCACCCCGTCCTCCAGAGTGATATACTCTGGGAACGCCTCGTATTCGGGGGCGGTTTTGTCATAGCGGGTTTCAAAGAGCAGTTCCACTGTCTCTCCGTTCATCTGATAGCAGCTCTCTCCCACTGTCATGGTGAGGGTGACGCCCCGGTAGGTGGCGGTGAGGGTCTGGGTGTCCTCATCCCACTGGTAGTCGGCCTCTAGCTTTTGGCACAGCTCCTCCACCGGGAAACGGAAGAAATGGGTACCCTCCAGGATGATCTCTGTGCAGGCAAAGGGGTATAGGGTTTCGGGCAGATTGGCGGGGAAGGAGGGGGAGACGTCTACAGGGAACTCAGTGTAGCCGTAGATGATGGACTGGACCTGAGCTAAGTCCACCACGGTGTCAAACTGGTCGTTGAACGCGCCCAGCTGCATTCGGGTAAGGATAGTGCCGTCCTTCATGCGCAGGAAAAAGCAGTCCTCCCCCTGGTCGGCCCAAGTGATGTGGTAGATGTTATCCGGCTTCTCCAAAGGTTCTACGGTGATGGAGAAGGAGGTGGGGGTGAGGATGAACTCCTTTAACATTCCCCGACTGTTGGTGTAGGGGTTGTAGACGACCTCCTCGTTGGGGGTCAGGCGGATGGGTTCGGCCATGTTATTGAGGGGAATTTTCACGGCGCAGTCTTCCCCCATAAAGCCCAGCCAGAAATTTAAAG
>CAUFAM010000162.1 GCA_959022875.1 uncultured Oscillospiraceae bacterium
CCCCGCCGAGCCTCCTCTCCAGGGCCCTGATCTGCCCTGGCCCGAAGCCCCCAAGCGCCCCCGCCCGGAAGGGAAAGTGGTGGCCTTCCCGGGTGCCTCGCGCCCCCTTGAGGAGGAAGAGGACGAGCGCTCCCCGGACGAGGATGACACCCCGGAGCAGTCTTCCCCTTCCGGAGAGCCCCTTATCCGCCGTGAGGAGGACGGGGAGGACTTTGAGGAAGACGACGACGGGGAGCTCCCCGACGAGGATTCCCCCTCCGACGAAGAGGAAGATATGGACGAGGAGGCTGCGGAAGCTTCCCCCTCCGCCCAGGTCATCCCCTTCCCCGAGGAGGAGAGCGCCCTTTCCGCCTTTCTGAAGAAGATGAGGGACAAGGCCGACGCCTATGCCGACTCCATGTTTGAGGAGGACGAGGCCACCGACCACGAGGAAGTCAAACGGCTGGAGCGCCTCATTCCCGGCACCGACCGGGAGGAGGTGGAGGAAGAACCTGCCCCGCCCAAATGGCACAGGCCGAAAAAAGTGGAGCCTCCGCCCCCGGACACCGCCCCCCAGAAGCTGGCCCAGCGCTATTCCAAGGGGCGTACCGGACTGCGGGTGCGCTGTCTGCTTCTGCTTTTGCTCACGCTGCTTGCCTTTGCCCAGGTGCTGGTACCGGTGCTGGGCTTTACCTGGCTGTCCCCCCTGGACGCCCCCAGCGTACAGGAATGGATCGCCGTTGGGCTGCTGGGAACCGGAATGCTCCTGGGGCTGGATGCCATCCTTCTTGGACTGATCCGGTCTTTCCAGGGCAAGGTAGGAATGGACACCCTGGAGGCTCTGGCCTGCATCGTTACCCTGGCCGACGGCATTACCCTGGCTCTTGGGCAGTCTGAGCAGCTGCGCCTGCCCTATACCCTGGTATGCCTGGCAGGGCTCTATTTCCAGCTCCACGGCACCTACCACAAGCGCCTTGGGCTGCGCATCTCCTGCCGTACCGCCGCCGCCTCCTCCCACCCCTATCGGGTCACGGTGGACGAGGGCAAGTGGAGCGGACGGGACACCTTTGCCAAGTGGCAGGGCACGGCCGAGAGCTTTGGCAGCCAGATTCAATCGGACGACGGCGTACAGCGCCTGTTTCGCAAGGTCTGTCCCGTGCTACTTCTGGGCGATGTGGTGCTTGCCCTGCTGGCATCCCTTGGCACCGGCAACCCACAACGTCTGCTGTGGAGCCTGTCCGCCCTGTTTACCGTCTCCGCCGCCTTCGGCGGCTCCATTGCCTACGGCCGTTCCTTCCACAAGATCGCCCGCCGCCTGGCTCAGAGCGGCGCCGCCCTGGCCGGTTGGCCGGGCATTCTCCGCTCCCGAAAGGGCGACCGGGTCCTCATCACCGACACAGACCTCTTCCCCCACGGGCATGTGGAGCTCAACGGCTACAAGGTCATGCGGGATTTCCCCGCCGAGCGGGTACTGGCCTACACCGCAACGTTGATTCTGGACTCGGGCAGCGGCCTGGGGCGGCTGTTCCACGACCAGCTGCGCTCCATGGGCGGCCTTCTACGCAAGGCCGAACGGCTTACCTGCTATGAGGGCGGCGGCCTGTCCGCCAACATCCGGGGCGATCAGGTTCTGGTGGGCTCCGCCGCCTTTATGAATTTGATGGACATCTCCCTGCCCCAGGGCCTTAACGTGAAAAACGCCGTCTTCTGCGCCATCGACGGGGAGTTGGCCGGAATCTTTGCCCTGAACTACACCCTTCACGACACCGTTTTTCCCGCCATGGAGGAGCTGATGGGCGAAAAGATCGGACCGGTGCTGGCCACCCGGGACTTTAACCTCATTCCCGCCATGCTTCAGCAGCGCTTCAAGCTAGCGGCAGACAAGATGGACTTCCCCCCCGTGGAGCGGCGGCGGGAGCTGTCTGACCCAGAGCAGCCCCACGGCGAGATTCTCACCGCCCTGTTGTGCCGGGAGGGACTGCTTCCCTTTGCCGAGGCGGTGGTGGCCTCCAAGCGCATGTACCGGGTGGGACGGTTTGGCGGCGCAGTCTGCTGCGTGGGCTCCGTTTTGGGCATGGCTCTGGCCACCTATCTCACCTCAATCGGCGCCTACACCTCCCTGTCCGTTCTCAATCTGATGATTTATATGCTCACCTGGCTGGCCCCTGTGTGGCTGCTGTCCGGCTGGGCCCACCGCTACTGAGAGGAGAATGTCTATGATACGCCCTGCCTGTTCTGCCGATTTGCCTGCCATCGCACAGATTTATGAAGAGATTCTGGACGAAGAGGATCAGCGCCCCGTCTCCTACACCAACTGGCAGCGGGGAAAATACCCCACTCTGGACACGGCCAAAACGGCTCTGGAGGCCGGCACACTCTTTGTGGGCGAGGAAGACGGTGTCCTGTTTGCCGCCGTCAACCTCAACGGCATACAGCTGCCGGAGTATGATCTCATTCCCTGGCAGTTTGAGGCAGCGCCGGAACAGGTCATGGTCATTCACACCCTGGTAATCCGTCCCTCCTGTTCCGGACGGGGCAAGGCCCGGGAGATGGTGGCCTTCTGCGAGGAAGAGGCCCGCCGCCAGGGCAGGACGGTCATGCGTCTTGATACCTACGAAGGCAACCACCCCGCCAACATCATGTATCCCAAGCTGGGCTACCGCTTTGCCGGCCACGCCCGTTTCCTGTTCCAGGGCTTTCTGGACGAGACTCTCAACTGCTATGAAAAGCAGCTGTAAACAGATTTTTACAGCCAAAGAGGGCAGCCACCGGGCTGTCCTCTGCTTATATAACGCCTTATGTCATCCCAATCAGATTCCTTCACTTGGATAGGAGGTCATTTTATGTTCACTCCCCACCCCATCGATGGCCGCGCCATTCAGCAGCGGCTGATGGAGCTGTCCCGGCACTCCGTTTTAGAAGACCGGCTGTGGCGGCCCAGTTATACCCCTCAGGAGTCCGAGGTACGCCGCCTGCTGACCGGCTGGTTTACCCAGGCTGGCCTTCAGGCCCATACGGATGCCGTGGGCAATGTCCACGGGCGGCTGGAGGGAACGGGAAAAACCGTTTTGGTGGGCTCCCACATGGACACGGTGAAAGATGCCGGGGCCTATGACGGCTGCGCAGGCGTGCTGTGCGGGCTGGCCGCCATCCAGTCCCTGCTTGCCCAGTACGGCCCACCCAAGGTGCCGGTGGAGCTGGTGTCCATGGTGGAGGAGGAGGGCAGCCGCTTCTCCGACTCCTCCTTCTGGGGCAGCCGGGCACTGACAGGACAGACCTTCCCCGCTCTTCTCTCCTGCCGGGATGCGGACGGGATCACCCTGGCCCAGGCCATGGAGGCCTCAGGCTTTGACCCTGCAAAGGTTGACTCCGCCCGGCTGGACGACCTGGGCTGTTACCTGGAGCTGCACATTGAACAAGGCCCTATTCTGGAGCACCGGGGCATACAGCTGGGCATCGTGGACTCCATTACCGGCATCGGTATCCTGCGCGCGGACATAACCGGTGCAGCCAACCACGCCGGGACCACCCCCATGGATCTGCGCCAGGACGCCCTCCAGGCCGCCGCCAAGCTGGTTCTTCAGCTGCCCGAACTGGCCCGCTGCTTCCCCGGCTCCACCGTCACACCCGGCTCCTTCCAGGTATTTCCCGGCTCTGCCAATGTGGTGCCAGGTCTGGTGACAATGCTCATTGACTACCGCGCCGCCCGTCTGGAAGACCTGGAACAGCTGGGCATGCTGATTGACCAGGCTGCCCACGCCCTGGAAGGGGACGGGATTTCCGTCTCCACTCATTTCCGGGATGCCATTCTTCCGGCCCCTCTGGACGCCGGGTTGGGCAATCTTCTGGAGCAGTGCGCCCGGGATCTGTGCTGTTCCACCATGCATATGATCAGCGGGGCAGGCCACGACTGCCAGTTCTTTGCCCGTCAAGTCCCCTCTGCCCTTCTCTTCATTCCCTGCCGGGACGGGCGCAGCCACTGTCCCCAGGAGTACGCCTCCCCCGAGGACCTGTCCCGTGGGG
>CAUFAM010000163.1 GCA_959022875.1 uncultured Oscillospiraceae bacterium
CTTGGCCAGCAGGGGGAGCGGATGGACCGGGAGACCATGGCAAAGTACGGCATCACCGAGAAAGACGTGGCGGTGCGCCTGTGCGAGGGCCTGCCCGCCAGCTTTGTCCGCTTGGGCCGTGACACCGGCTGGGGGGACAAGGTGCGCTATGTCATCTGCCTTCAGAAGGAGCTGCCACAGGAGTGGATGCGTCTGGTCCTGCTCCATGAGATGAAGCATATTGAGCTCCACCACGCCTGGTATAAGTCGATCATTGTCATCGGACTGACCGCCCTCTACTGGTGGAACCCCATTATGTGGCTGGCCTACCGGCTTACCTGCCGGGACATGGAGCTGGCCTGTGACGAGGCGGTGCTGGAGGAGCTGGAGCCCATGGAGCGCCGGGACTACGCCCGTACCCTGGTGGAGCTGGGGTCGGGGCGGCACCTGTGGGGGAACGTGACCTCCTTTGGGGAGTGCGACGCCGCGTTGCGGGTGCGCCGGGCGGCGGAGTGGAAGCCGGAAAAGCGGGCCGCCTGGATCAGTTCCTTTGCCCTGGCCCTGCTCCTGGCGGTATTTTTCTACTGCGGCGGCCCGGTCTACGACTACCGGGATGAGATTCAGGCCACAGAGCCGGCCTGGTCGGACTTCCTGGCCCGGGGGGACTGGGAGCTCTATGTGTCCGACCTGGTGGGGGAACCCCGGGAGGTGTGGAGCCGGAGCGAGAGACAGCTGATCGTGCTGAATGACCGGGGAGAGTGGTACACCGTCAGGTTTGATTCCTGGTCGGGAGAGTATTACAGCCATACCACGGTTGTCTCCATGAAGCAGGCCTTTCTGGAGGGCTGCACCCGCATCGCCTGAGGGAGGAGGGGGGAAACCATGACGTTTCTTACATTCAGCGCGTCCTTTTTTATGTATGTTCTCAACCTGGGGCTGCTCATCGGGGCGGTAATGGCCGTACTCCTTCTCCTGCGTCCGGTGACCGTCCGGCTGCTGACCCCGGGCCAGCGGGTGGCCCTGTGGGGGGTGGTGTGGATAATGGGGGCTCTGCCCACCTTTTACGGGCTGTGTACCCAAATCAGTCTGCCCTTTCCCACCTTCCCCGATCTGCTGGTGCCCAGGACAATGGGCAATTCCCCCGGCTTTCTGCCCGAAATCAAAGAGGCCGGGCGCTGCTACCTGGCCCTGCCCGGGGACAGGGCGGTGTCCCTGGAGCTCTCCCAAGGGGCCATCGCCCTGCTGGGAGTGGCGGGAATTCTCTATCTGGTGGGAATCCTGGTGGCTGCCACCTGGATTGACATCCGGGTGCGCCGGCTGGCCCGGTCGGGGGTGCTGCTGGACGGGGATCAGTACGACAGTCTGGGGCTGGCCCGGGAGAAGAGGGTCATCGTCCGCCTCTGCGAGCGCCTGCCCACCAGCTTTGTGATCCGCACAGGCAAGGGCCATGAGATCGCCCTCCAGCGGGAACTGAGCCGGGAGCAGATGCGCCTGGTCCTCCTCCACGAGCGGGAACACGTCAGACGCCACGACCCCTGGCTTCAGGGGCTGATCTCCACGGGGCTGGCGCTCTACTTCTGGAACCCCATCCTCTGGGCGGCCTACTACTTTACCCGCCGGGACATGGAGCTGGCCTGCGACCGGCGGGTGCTCCGGATCCTTCGGGAGGAGGAGCGGCGGGAGTATGCCCGCACCCTGGTGGAGCTGGCCAGCGGCAGGCCGGTGTTCGGCGGCATCACCACCTTTGGGGAGTGCGACGCCGCCCTGCGGGTGAAGGCGGTGGCCCGGTGGGAGCCGGAGGACGAGAGCGACGACTGCGGTCCCCGGCGGATCATCGGCTGGATGGTGGTCATCGCCCTGTCGGTCTTTCTGGTGCTGGGCGGGCCCCGGGACAAGGCGCTGACGGAGGAGGTGCTGTGGAATCTCGGCCAGGTAGACGCCTGGACCGTGCTGGAGCAGGAGCTGGCGGCGGAGGGGGCCGCGCTCTCCCCGGACACTCCCGTGTGGCTGGAGGGGGAGCGGCACTTTGCCTTCCTCTGCTTTCAGGACAGCGCCGGAGGCTGGTGGAAGGCCATGGTGCGCAGGTACCTTTATTATGGCGGGGTGGAGGCCCACCTGAGCCGGTGCATCAATGTCCCGGAGCTGGAGGGATATGTTCTGGCCTCATGGGGCCAAACCGAATAAAAAAGTCCCGGGAACCAGTTCCCGGGGCTTTTTTATAATTCGGGGAATTTTTCCAGCCTGCGCTGTACCAGGTGCTCCATCATGGCGGGGTCAAAGGACAGGCAGCAGCCGAAGGGGTCGATGACAAAGCCCGCCCCCCGGCCGTCCTGAAGGACCATTTTGGCGTAGTCGTGGAAGGAGAGGACCAGGGTCTGCTGGTTTCTGGGCCCGCAGAGCTTGCGAAGTTCCTCCCAGCTGGTGAAGGCGGGGAAGAAGGGCCGGTTATGCTGGTTGGGCAGCAGCTGAAACTGGATGGCGGTCTCCGGAGCGGCGGGATCTTCTCCGGGGGCGATGGTCACCGGGGCAAGAAAGCGGGCGGTAGAGATGACCAGATCCAGTACGGCCTCCCGGCTCTCCCGGCTCTGCTCCCGGTTCATTCGCTCCACGGCCGTCAGAAGCTCGGGATTGGTCAAGGGCTTTGTCTCCTCCATAAAACGAACCTCCAAAGATCATGATTCCCCATTGTACTACGAAAGAGGGCTGGGGACAACCATTTTCCTCTGGACAAGGGGCGGGGGGTGTGGTAAGATACCTGCGACGAGTTTATACCATCTTGTCCAAGCACGAAGCGTCCGAGCCGTTGCGAGCAGCGAGCCTGGACCGAAGCGAAAACCAAAACCCAGGGCCGCCGGGGCGGACCGGTTTTGGTTTGAGTCGGAGGGAAGGGGAGCGTAGCGAGCAGGCGAGGCGTGACCGGGGGAGAACCCCCGCGTGTTCGTTCGGCCCATGGGCCGTTCTCTAAACAAAAAATGGAGGTTTTTTTATGTCCAAAATGTCCCTTCGCAACCTGACCCTGGCCGCGGTGCTGGCGGCGGTGTACGCCGTGATGACCGTAGCCCTCCCCATTCCTCAGTATGGGGCCATCCAAATGCGCATCTCTGAGGCGATGACCGTGCTGCCCTTCCTGTTTCCTGCCGCCACCCCGGGGCTGTTTGTGGGCTGCTTCATTGCCAACTTGTTCTCCCCCTACCCTCTGGATATTCTGTGCGGCTCCCTGGCTACTCTGCTGGCCTGTATTGCCACCCAGCATATGCCCAACCGCTATCTGGCCTCCCTGCCCCCGGTCATTTTCAATATGATCATCGTGGGTGCGGAGATCGCCTGGTTTGAGACCGGCTTTGGCCCCGGCTTCTGGTCTGCCTATGCCTTCAATGCGGTAACCGTGGGCGTGGGCGAACTGGCCGCCTGCTTTATCCTGGGACAGCTGCTGCTGTCCGCCCTGCCCAGAGTAGAGTCTCTGCGCCCCTACATTCCGGAAAAGCGGCTGCATGCCCTCTCCCGGTAAACACAAGAAAACCGATTTCCCGCCCGGCCGATTCCGCCGGGCGGTTTTTTATGTCCTCTTGACAAAATGGGACGGTAGGCGTTATGATATAGACACCCCCCGGGGGTGGGGTATATATCTCCGGGAGGTAGAAAGTCTGGTGAAGCTTATGAAGCAGAAATTTAACATAACAGGTATGACTTGCAGCGCTTGCTCTGCCCATGTGGAAAAAGCCGTAAACAAGCTGGAAGGGGTGGAGAAGGCGGAGGTCAACCTGTTGGCCAACTCCATGGTGGCTCAGTTTGACGAGAGCCGCCTCACCGTTCAGGACATCATCCAAGCGGTAGAGGATGCGGGCTACGGGGCGGCCCTCCCCCAGGAAAAGGGGGGAGAGACCGCACCCAAAAGCCGGGACAATGGGATGCAGGGGGAAATTGCTTCCATGAAGCACCGCCTGGTGTGGTCCTTTGTGTTCCTGATTCCCCTCTTTTATATTT
>CAUFAM010000164.1 GCA_959022875.1 uncultured Oscillospiraceae bacterium
TGGGGCCCCAAGGGCGATTTTCATGCTCGGCGGAAATGAATTCCGCCTGCGCCAAGGCGTTTGCCATGGCAACCGCCTTGATGACGAGTCCCGCCAAGGGCGTGTAATTCAAATGACGGCTTAGCCGAAGTAACGCTTCAGCAGGCCCTCGAAAGCCTTGCCGTGGCGGGCCTCGTCGCGAGCCATCTCATGGACGGTGTCGTGGATGGCGTCCAGACCCAGCTCCTTGGCCTTCTTGGCCAGCTCGAACTTGCCGGCAGTAGCGCCGTTCTCGGCGTCCACGCGCAGCTCCAGGTTTTTCTTGGTGGAGTCGGTGACCACCTCGCCCAGCAGCTCGGCGAACTTAGCGGCGTGCTCAGCCTCCTCATAGGCGGCCTTCTCCCAGTACAGGCCGATCTCGGGGTAACCCTCACGGTGAGCCACACGGGCCATGGCCAGGTACATGCCGACCTCGGAGCACTCGCCCTCGAAGTTCATGCGCAGGCCCTTGATGATCTCCTCGTCCACGCCCTGGGCCACGCCCACAACGTGCTCAGCAGCCCAGGTCTTCTCGCCGGCCTGCTCCTTGAACTTCTCGGCGGGAGCCTTGCACAGGGGGCAGAACTCAGGAGCGCTGTCGCCCTCGTGAACATAACCGCAAACAGTACAAACAAACTTCTTCATGATAGAATTCCTCCTCAATTTAATACAGGTTCTTCTTGACTGGATTGGGTGCAGGCGGGACACAGCCCATGGAAGGTGAGCTCATGCCGGGAAACTGCAAGCCCATATTGCCGGCTGACAGACTGGTCCAGGTCTGCTCCAAGAGAAATCTTGGGAAGATCTATAACCGATCCGCAGCATTCGCAAACAAAATGGCTGTGAGGCTCAGTCACAGCGTCAAACCGCTCCTGCCCCCGCACCACGCCGACGCTCTGAATAAGGCCGTGGTCCTGGAAAAAAATCAGGTTTCGGTAGACCGTTCCTAAGCTCAGGTCGGGGTGGGTCGGCTTGAGCTTCTGGTAGACCCACTCGGCAGAGGGGTGACAGTCGGTGGACTGAATTAAGCTAAGCATATCTGCCCGCTTTTTACTGTATCGTGTGGCTCGCTCCATGGCCGGCCTCCTTTCCTTAACAGTAGTAATTCTTATTACGGCATTATACTAGCACACCGGGAGCCGTTTGTAAAGAGGAAATTTTAAAAAAAGCAAAAAAGTTTGGAGCAAACCCAAGGAGTGCTCCAAACTAAGTTATTTCCCTTTTTGCAGTCCCTTAAACCGGCGCAGTACAGCTTCTTCTACCTGATTTCCATACCGCATCCCCAGCAAAAAAAGTCCAAGCCCCGCCAGAGCAATAGGGATCATGGCCCACAGGGGCAGAGAGATGGTGGAGCCGCCCAGGGCGCAGGAGAAGAGAAGGCCCCAGGGGCGGGTAAGAAGCATGATAACAAGAAACCGGCGCAGGGAGATGGAGGTCAGCCCGGCCAGGATGCACAGCACGTCATCGGGAAAGAAGGGGAACAGGAAGGCCAGGGCAAGAAAGATGGGGGCCTTGGTCTCCAAAATGGACTGATACTTTTCCGACAGCTTCCGGCTGACCAACCGGTCGGTAAAGTCCCGGCCCAGCCCACGGGCCAGGGAGAAGACCAGCAGGGAGCCGGAAATCACCGCCCCATAGGTGAGGAAAAAAGCGGGCCAGGTTCCAAAGAGGACTCCACCCGCCACGGAGGTAATGTTGCTGGGAATGGGGGCGAGCACCACGGAGAGAAACTGAACCAGGAAAAAGCACAGGTGGGAGTATGGGGCAAAGCGGTCAATGTAGCTGCGAAGAGATTCCATGGAGGACGCGGCGGCAAAAAAGCCGGTGTGGTATAGAAAAAAGCCGCCCCCCAGACAGAGCAGGACGGCGGCCAAAAGCAGAGCGATCCGTCGTTTCATAGGCGTACCCTACGCCTCCTTTTCCAGATGTCGGTGGTATTTTATCACACCCCATGGGAAAAAACGACAAAAGACTCCTTAAAAATTTATAAATCTTTTTAAACTGCCTTATACCCGGCGGATGGAAGCGATGCTGCCTGCGATTTGCCGGGCCACGGCGGGGTTATTCATGGTGTACAGGTGGATGCCGTCCACGCCGCCGGCGATGAGGTCGGAAATCTGGTCAATGGCGTAGGCGATGCCCGCCTCCCGCAGGGCATCGGGGTGATCCCCATACCGGGCCAGAATCCTTGTCAGCTTCCGGGGCATGCTGGCTCCGCACATGGATACCATGCGCTGAATGGAGGCCTGGGACAAAACGGGCATGATACCCGCCTCAATGGGGACGTTGATGCCGGCAATGCGGCAGCGCTCCAGGAAGCGGAAAAAGTCCTCGTTGTCAAAGAAGAGCTGGCTCACCAGGTGCTGGGCGCCGGCGTCCACCTTCATTTTCAGGTGCCGGATGTCGCTGACCAGATCGGGGCTTTCCAGGTGCCCCTCGGGGTAGCAGGCGGCGGAGACGCCGAAGTCCCCCCGGGAGTGGATGTAGGAGACCAGGTCGCTGGCATAGGTGAAATCGGTCTTGGGGGGATAGTCGGGGTTGACGTCTCCCCGGAGGGCCAGAATGTTTTCCACGCCGTCGGCCTTCAGATCGGCCAGGAGCTGGTCAACCTCCTCTTTCCCGGCGGCCACACAGGTGAGGTGGGCCATAGCGGGGATATGGTAGCGGTTTTCAATGATGGAGGCAATCTCCCGGGTGGTCTGGTTCACCTTGGAGCCCCCGGCTCCGTAGGTGACGGAGATGAAGTCGGGGCGGATGTCCTTTAGACCGTCCAGTGTGGTGTATATGCTGTCCACAGGGGTGTCCCGTTTTGGAGGGAACACCTCACAGGAAAATACCGTTTTTCCTTTTCCGAATAATTCTGCCAGTTTCATAAAAAGACCTCCCTGTTGACGATTACATGTAAAACGTTAGAACTCCAGCTCCAGCAGTACCGGACAATGATCACTGCCCTCAATGGAACTGAGAATTTCGGCCCGGCGGATGTTGTCCCGGAGCCGGTCGGAGATGATAAAATAGTCGATGCGCCATCCGGCGTTGTTCTTTCTGGCGTTGAAGCGGTAGGACCACCAGGAGTAGGCCCCCGTCACATCGGGGTAGAGATAGCGGAAGGAGTCGGTAAAGCCGGAGGAGAGCAAGGTGGTCATCTTCTCCCGCTCCTGGTCGGAGAAGCCGGCGTTCATACGGTTGGTCTTGGGGTTTTTCAGGTCAATTTCCTCATGGGCCACATTCAGATCCCCGCAGTAAATGACCGGCTTGACCTTGTCCAGGGACATGAGATACTCCCGCAGGTCGTCCTCCCACTGCATGCGATAGTCCAGGCGCTTGAGGCCATCCTGGGCGTTGGGGGTATAGCAGCAGACCAGATAGAAGGACTCGTATTCCAACGTAATGAGCCGTCCTTCGTGGTCATGGATGTCCTTATCCATGCCGTAGGCCACGGAGATGGGGGTGTGGGGGGTAAAGACCGCGGTGCCGGAGTAGCCCTTTTTCTCGGCAGAGTTCCAATATTCTAAAATTCCCTCTCCCAGGGGCACGTCCGCCTGGCCCTGTTCCATCTTGGTCTCCTGCAGGCAGATAAAGTCGGGCATCTGTTCCTGATAAAAGTCCAGAAAGCCCTTTTTCATACCAGGAAATGAATTTCATAAGCTGCTCCTCTTTAGCTTGGTGTAGCTGGTTTTGTCCCATTATACTCATGGGAGGAATTTTTGGCAAGAAAAAACGGAAAGAGGGCGCAAAATGACGCTGCCCGCCGTTGCGTTTCTCCCGGGGATTTTGTATAATACTATCCATTGAATTGCCTGCCCTGCCCCTGCGGCCGGGAACAGACAGGTCTCCCGGCCAGCGAGAAAGGCGGGGAAATCCAGATACGAGGAGTGTCCAATATGAGAGAAATTACTTTGCCCCAGGGGTATACCCCCCTGTTGTCCATCTATG
>CAUFAM010000165.1 GCA_959022875.1 uncultured Oscillospiraceae bacterium
CCCGAAACCGTTGCGGCTTCGGGGTTTTCCGGTGCGATATCTTTTTTGGTCGCACGATGTGGTTGCGGGAGGAGGACTCGAACCTCCGACCTCCGGGTTATGAGCTGCTGCCTATGTGTCCTTTCCACTCCATTGAGGACGTTTGCGCCCTTTCTGTTGTGGATAGATGTACTGTTTGACCCTGCTTGCTCCATTGGTTACACCCAGTCCGAACCCCATATGGGTCACGGTTTGGGTCGGACTGTAGGAATGCACATAAAATGTATGACACCAATAAGGCTTAGTTTAGTGCTGCTCAAAAGGTTACTTTGTCCCGTGTGAATTTGGACTGCTCTTGACTTTGATGGCAAAAAGTTGCAAAATAAATCATTAGAAGACATATAGTTTTGCATGGGATGATTTGGCAAAATATCCAATTTTTTAACTGATTTCTGTTTAAATAAACAAATTAACGGCTAACAGTTAGATGACTATTGATTTTAGCACGATACTGTGTTATTATCCTGTTGCACCTAACTGTTAGATAATTGACTGTTAGGAGGCTTTATATATGGACGATCGCTATGTTCGATTTGCCGAGGTTACCGCCTGGCTGGATGATATTTTGGGCCGCAGCTTTTACCCGGAGGTGGCAAAGCTTGGACTGGCCCGGGGGCAGCCCAAGATCCTGCGTTTTTTGGATAGCCACGACGGGTGCTGTCAGCAGGAGATCGCCGCCCACTTCTTTTTAAAGGCCGCTTCCGTGTCCGCTTCTCTGGACAAGCTTGCGGCTGCCGGACTGATCGAGCGCCGGCCCAACCCCAGATCCAGGCGGGAGACCCTGATCTTCCTGACGGACCTGGGACGGGAAAAGACGCGGCAGCTGTTGCCGCTGTATGAGCAGCTGTCCCGGCAGAGCTTCAAGTACCTGTCCCAGGAGGAGTATGAGCTGCTGCTGGATATGCTCCAGCGCATCATCCGGGCGGGGGAGGAGGAGCTCTCCTGAGATCGCCCGGTACCTCCCTGATTTTTGGTCCCCAGCACAGAGATGCTGTATTGCTTTTAAGAGAGAATATGGCGTCTCTGTGCTTTTTTCCTTTTTTCGGTGTTTTATTGCCGCAGGCAATTCTGGTGATAGAACAAAACATATTAGGGAGGTACTTTTATGACAAGCGCAAACTTCACAAGTCTATTGCAAAGCATGGCACTGTTGGCAGTTTTTCTGCTCCTGGGCGTCTTTCTCCGGGCAAAGGTCAAGCTGTTTCAAAAGACCTTTCTTCCCGCATCGGTGATTGGCGGCTTTATTCTGCTGATTCTGGGGCCGAGAATGCTCAATATCCTTCCCTTTCCTGACGAGTGGATGACCAGCTTTGCCGCCCTGCCCGGCATCCTGATCGTCCCCGTGGTGGCAAGCGTTCCTCTGGGCAGCCGGATCGGCGGCGGAAAAAAAGAGGGCAAGTCCAGCATGGGCTCGGTGGTGTTCTTGGTTCTCATGGGTATGTTGATGGTCACCAGCCTGCAGCTGGTAGTGGGCTTTGGCGTGAACGCTGTGTTCAGCGCTATGGGCTATGAGCTCTACGACACTTTCGGCTGGGAGCTGAATATGGGCTATGCCGGCGGACACGGCTCTGCCGGAACGCTGGGCACCATGCTCAACGAGGCCGGCCTACCCTACTGGGAGACCGCCCAGAGTGTAGCCACCACCATGGCCACCTTCGGCCTCATCGGTGGCATCCTCATCGGCATCGTTCTGATCAACTGGGCCATCCGCAAGGGCTACACCAAATATGTGGACAAGCCCGGCTCCATCCCCCGCGAGCTCCAGGTGGGCTACAATCCCGATGTGTCCAAGCAGGGTGTCATGGGCCGTGAGACCACCCTGTCTGCCTCCATCGATCCCCTGGCCTTCCATATGGCACTGATTCTGGCGGTGTGCGGTCTGGCCTACATCGCCATGGCCGGAGTGCAGGCTCTGGGCGTCCCCGGGCTGAGCAATGTGAGCATCTGGGTCTATGCCATTGTCATTATGTACCTGGTATGGTATCTGATGGTGCGCATGAAGCTGGACTTTTTGGTGGATACCAAGGTGAAAAGCCGTATTTCCGGCTCTCTCACCGAGTTTGCGGTGATCGCGGCCATTGCCAGCATGAACCTGGATGCCATCTCCGCCTACCTGCTCCCCGTTCTGGTGACTGCCGTCATCGGCATGGTGGTGACGGTGGCCTTTGTTCTGGCCTATTACCGCAAGTTCGTGAAAAACGAGTGGTTTGAGCACGCCATGGCGGTGCTGGGTATGAACACCGGTGTGTTCCTCACCGGCATCCTGCTGCTGAGAATCTGCGACCCCGACTCCAAGGGCGAGACGCTGGGCAACTACTCCGCCGCGTTTTCCTTCTCTGCGGTGTTTTCCTTCAGCCTGATGCCCACCTATCTGCTGGTGGTCCAGAACTTCGGCGTGCTGGCCATGGTGGGATATGCCGCGCTGACATTTGTGATCTGGCTTGTGCCGGCGCTGGTGGTGTACCGGCTCAGTAACGGCAAGCGTTAAGGAGGTTAATCATGGAACGCTATCATACTGAATTGTACCGCTCCTCTCTGGAGCGGCTCAATCAGAAGATTTGGGAGGCGTCGGAGCTGAAATTCGGCGAGTTCCGTTCCGCCCAGGCCATTATGGATTTCTTGGAAGAGGAGGGCTTTACCGTTTGCCGGGGGATCGCCGGACTGGATACGGCCTTTGTGGCCAGCTACGGCAGCGGAAGCCCGACAGTGGCCTTTCTGGCGGAGTACGACGCTCTGGACGGTCTGAGCCAGCAGGCGGGCGTAGATGAGCCCGCCCCCCGGCCAGAAACCACCTCCGGCCATGGCTGTGGCCACAATCTGCTGGCCATCGGGAACATCTCCGCCACACTGGTGGTGCGGGACTACCTGCGGGACAGCGGTGCCCCCGGCAGTGTGCGGCTGTACGGCTGCCCTGGAGAGGAGGGAGGCAGTGGCAAAGTATATATGGTCCGGGAGGGCTGCTTCCAGGATGTGGATTTTGCCCTGACCTGGCACCCCTGTACGGTTACCGCCGTGGTGTCGGGGAGCAACCTGGCCAACTGTCAGGCCTATTTCCGTTTCTTTGGCAAGAGCGCCCATGCGGGCTTTGCGCCCCATCTGGGGCGCAGCGCTCTGGATGCCTCCGAGCTGATGGCGGTGGGGGTGAACTACCTGCGGGAGCATATGCTGCCCACTGACCGGATCCACTATGCAGTGACCGACGCGGGCGGCCTGTCCCCCAATGTGGTGCAGAGCCGAAGCGAATCTCTCTATCTTATCCGCAGCAAGACTTCAGCCCAGGCGCAGGAGCTCTACCAGCGGGTCTGCGACATCGCCAAGGGTGCGGCCCTGATGACCGGTACCCGGCTGGAGATCCAGCTGGACAAGGCCAGCTCCCAGCTACTGCCCAACGCCGTGCTGGAGCGGCAGCTGGACGAGACCATGCGCCGCCTGGGTCCCCCGGCCTTTACGCCGGAGGAGATCGCCGACGCCGGACGCTATGCCAAGTGGGTCCGGGAGGAGGACTTTGCCGGGGAATACGGCGTGATGCTCTCCAAAGAGCCCCAGAAAGTGATCGACGCCATGCGTGCCCACCGGTGTGCGGATTTCCTGCTGCCCTACAACAGCGACGGCGATGTGGTGGTGGCCGGGTCCAGCGATGTGGGAGATGTGAGCCAGGTGGTACCGACAGCCCAGATTATTGCCGGCTGCTTCACCTTGGGTGCCCCGGCCCACTCCTGGCTCTGGACCGCCCAGGGCGAGAGCGGCTACGCCATGCGGGGAGCCCTTTTTGCCGGCGAGGTCCTGGGGCAGTCCGCCGTCCGGGTGATGGAAGATCCAGACCTGCTCCGGCAGGCCAAGGAGGACTTCCGGGTGCGTTCGGAGCGGGAGCCC
>CAUFAM010000166.1 GCA_959022875.1 uncultured Oscillospiraceae bacterium
TCCAGGTTATAGCGCTCCCGGTCCTTGCCGTACTGCTTTTGCAGCTGCTGCATCTTGCCGGAGAGCATGGTGGTCTGGATCATGCTCTTCTTGGTCTTCAGGGACACGGGGAACAAAATAAGCTTAATGACAATAGCAAACAGGATCAGGGCCAGGCCGTAGCTGTCAAAGAGATTGTAGAAAAACAGCAGCAGCCAGGCAAAGGGTGCTAACAAAATACCCACAACATTACCTCCGCAATTTGATCAGTTGGGGCAGCTCCTATGGAACCGGATCGTATTCCACGGTTTTCTGCCGGTGAAACGGGTGGCAGCGCAGAATTCTGCGCACAGCCAACCAGCCCCCCTTTGCCGCGCCGTATTTTTCCACCGCCTCCAGGGCATAGGCCGAGCAGGTAGGAATAAACCGGCAGCAGGGGGGGCGCGCAGGGGAGATATAACGCTGATAAAACCGAATAAGCCCCAACAAAAGCCTCTTCATGTCCGGTTTTCCTCCCGGACGGTGAGCCCCAGCTTTTTCATCAGCTGGAGAAAGCTGCGCTCCAGCTCACTGTAACGGCCGAAAATGGCCCGGGTACGGGCCACCACTACAATGTCACAGCCGGGGACAAATTTGCTCTCATTGGTGCGATACAGCTCCCGGATGCGGCGGCGGACAAAATTACGCTTGACGGCGTGGCCCAGCTTTACCCCAGTGGTAATGCCAAGGCGGCTCTCCTGGCGTCCGGTTTTCCGGCAGTAGATGGCAAAATAAGGAGAAACCGCGCTTTTCCCCTTGTGATAAAGCCGGCGGAATTCATGATTTTGTTTCAGCGAAACGGTGTGTTTCATGCCTTTCCTCCTGGGGATGTTCCCGTGGTTACTCCAAAAAAGCTGCGTATGCACAGATAGGGCGGGGGAATATCTCCCACGCCCCTTTTGCGCCATCTATGTGAATTGTGTCCTCTTACCGCGTCTCATCCGAGATCGGTCTTGCCTGTCTCACAGGAACCGGGCGAATACCGCCCCGGCATTAGTGAGTCAGACGGGCGCGGCCCTTGGCGCGGCGGCGAGCCAGCACCTTGCGGCCGTTGCGGGTGGCCATACGCTTGCGGAAGCCGTGCTCCTTGGAACGCTGGCGCTTCTTGGGCTGATAGGTACGAAGCATGGGGGACACCTCCTCATTTGATTTCAAGCCGGCTCTCCCGGCCCAACAACAGCCCATAAGGGCTGCGGTCTGCTGTTTCAGGGCTTGTAAGTAAGCCCGCTCTCCTGAAAAAGGGCACAATCGGCCCTGCTCCAAAAGATACGCCCATCATTATAGCGGATAAAACCGCCCTCTGTCAACTAGATTTTTTTTGATTTTTCAGTGTTTTTTTCTTTTTTTCCTTCTTTGCCCATATCTTGTAGGGGCACTTTCCCCTCTCCACAATTTCTGCCAAAAAAAACACCATACATTATAAATAAAAAATGCCGGAAATCCTTGCGGTGGGGCCCTGTTTTTGGTATAATAACAGGTGTGGATTTTTCTGTTTTTATTGATTATCTGCCGCCTTCTCCGGTGCGCCGGGGGAGGCGCTTTGAAAGTTTATGCACCCCTGTGCCGTTTTTTTGGGCAAATGGACATATGAAGGAGGTCAATCCATGAACCCCACCGTGGAAGTGTGGGATAAGGTAGTCTCCCTGATGCGAAATGAGATGACCGAAACCACCATCAACACCTGGTTTGACGACACCGTCGCCGTCTCTCTGGATGAAACCAGCTTTACCATCTACTCCCCCACCCGCTTCAAGCGGGACATCATTGCCACGCGCTATCTTCCCGCCATTCAAAAGGCCCTTCATGAGCTTTTTTCCTCGGATTTTGATGTGATCGTTCTCACCGAGGGCGAGCTGGAGGCGGCCAAGGAGGCCCCCAAGCAGAGCGATTTTCTTCCGGGCACGGAGGAGTATACCTTCGACCGCTTTGTGGTGGGTTCCTCCAACAAATTTGCCCATGCCGCCGCCCGGGCGGTGGCCGACAACCCCGGCCAGAGCTATAATCCCCTGTTTATCTACGGCGAGTCCGGCCTGGGCAAAACCCACCTGCTCTACGCCATTGCCCATACCGTCCATGAGCGCCGCCCGGACTACAAGGTAGTCTACATCAAGGGCGATACCTTCACCAACGAGCTCATCCACGCCATCCGGGAGGGCCGGAACCAGGAGTTCCGGGAGAAGTACCGGGGCGCGGACATCTTCCTTATGGACGACGTGCAGTTTATCGCCGGCCGCGACTCCACTCAGGAGGAGATGTTCCATACCTTCAACACCCTCTACGAGCTAAAAAAGCAGATCGTCTTCACCTCCGACCGTCCCCCCAAGGAGATGCTGCGCCTGGAGGACCGTCTGAAGACCCGGTTTGAGTGGGGTCTTCTGGCGGACATCCAGCGCCCGGACTATGAGACCCGTATGGCCATCATCAAAAACAAGGCCATCCGCATGGGCATGGAGCTGCCCGACTTCCTCATCCAGCTTATCGCCGAAAACATTACCGCCAACGTCCGGCAGCTGGAGGGTACCGTCAACAAGATCATGGCCTACCAGGACCTCATCGGTGACTCCCTGGACAAGAATACCGTCATCCGGGCGGTGAAGGACATTTTTAAAGAAAAGTCCGACATTCTCCCCACTGCCGACGTGATCATCGATGAGGTGTGCAAGTTCTATAACATCGAGCCCGCCACCCTCCGGGGCCAGGGCCGGTCCAAGGACATCTCTCTGGCCCGGCAGATCGCCATGTACCTCATCCGTCAGATGGTGGGCACCTCCCTGAAAGACATCGGCAAGGAATTTGACAACCGGGACCACAGTACCGTTCTCAACTCCCTGTCCCGGATTGAGACCCTGGTGAAGACCGACCCGGAGAAGGCGGAAATCATCAAGGACATCACCACCAACATCAATAACCGCTACGAATAACCAACTCGATGCCTGCCTGGGTTTTCCACAGGCTTCCACAGAAAAATGTGGAATGTTTAGGGAGAAATGTGGAAAATTTTGTTCTTTCCACATTCCGGCTTTTTCAGCTCTGAATTTCCCACACACCCTGTGGAGCCGCTTTCCTTACTCTCCCAAGGCTTTTGGGCATCTTTCCACCTTTTTTTCCCCTACGGACTACTGTTACGAACTTATATCCTATCCTTCCCTAAACAGGAGGGAGAGAGAGATTGGAGGAATTCACCATGAAATTTTCCTGTGAAAAGGCTCTGCTGTCCGGCGCGGTGGCAGTGACCTCCAGAGCGGTGGCTGCCAAAAGCTCCATTCCCGCCATGGAGGGTATCCTCATTGAGGCCGGAGAGAGCCTGCGCCTCACCGGCTACAACCTGGAAACGGGCATCCAGGCCACCGTTCCCGCTGAGATCAAAGAGAAGGGCTCCCTGGTTCTGTCCGCCCGGCTGTTTGGAGAGATCGTGCGCAAGATGCCCGACGATATGGTGATTTTCTCCACCCAGGGCTATACCGTCAATATCAAGTGCGGTATGTCCGAGTTTAACATCCTGGGCACCGATCCCGAGGAGTTCCCTGAGCTGCCCACCGTGGACCAGCAGAACACCCTCACCCTCCCCCAGCCCGTTCTGCGCTCCATGATTGCTCAGACCCTCTTTGCCGTCAGCGATAATGAAAGCCGCCCCATCCATACCGGTTCCCTCTTTGAGGTGGATGGCCAGACTCTGACCGTGGTGTCGGTGGACGGCTACCGTCTGGCCCTTCGCAAGGAGGCCGTGTCTGAGAAGCGGGGCGCCGACTTCTTCTCCTTTGTGGTGCCCGGCTCCGCTCTGGGCGAGGTGGAGAAGATCTGCTCGGGCGAGGAAGCCGTTACCGTGACCCAGGGCGCCCGGCACATTATGTTCCAGACCGGGGATACCGTTCTGGTCTGCCGCC
>CAUFAM010000167.1 GCA_959022875.1 uncultured Oscillospiraceae bacterium
TGCTGGTCATCAGCCAGTTTACCCTCTACGCCGACACCTCCTCCCGCCGCCCCGGCTTTTCCAAGGCCGCCAAGCCCGACCTGGCCATCCCCCTCTATGAGCGGTTTATGGACCAGTGCCGCCAGCATGGGTTCCATGTGGAACACGGCCGGTTTGGGGCGGACATGAAGGTGGCCTCGGTGAACGACGGCCCGGTGACGATTCTATACGATACCGAACAGTAGGAGGGATTGCCCATGAAAGTGAAAGTCATGCAGGTGGGCCCCATTGGCACCAACTGCTACATTCTGGAAGACGAACAGGCCCATGTGGCTGCGGTCATTGACCCCGGCGACGAGGCAGAGCGGATTTTGTCCGTCATGGAGGAGGAGAACGCCCAGGTGGAATATATCCTCCTGACCCACGGCCACTATGACCACACCACCGCCGTCCCTGAGCTCCACAAGGCCTGGCCCCAGGCCAAGATCTACATCCACCAGGCCGACGCCAACGGGGCGGGCAGCCGCCTGTTCCCCCTGGCCGGGCAGGTGGAGGGCCTGCTCTCCTATGACGAGGGGGACACCCTCCCCCTGGGCTCCCTGACCATCGAAGTGCTCCACACCCCCGGCCACTCCAAGGGCTCCGTCACCCTGAAGGTGGGGGATGTGCTCTTCACCGGGGACACCCTCTTTGCCGGCTCCTGCGGACGCACCGACCTGAGCGGCGGCAGCTATGAGGAGATTCTCGCCTCCCTCAAGCGCCTGGGCGAGCTGAAGGGCAACTTCCACGTACTGCCCGGCCATGAGGCCACCTCCAACCTGGAGCAGGAGCGCCGCACCAATCCCTACCTGCGGGAGGCCATGTCCCGTTGAAGCTCTATTTTTACGCGGATGCCGCCCTTTGGGAGCCGGAGCGGTATCGCTACGCCGCCGAGCAGATGATGCTCACCCTCTTCCCCGGGGAAAAGCCGGAATACCCGGCCCAGCCGCCCCATACCCTGGAAGAGGAGCCCTTTGCCTGCTTCTCCCTGTCCCTGGACGGGGAGGAGGGGGTGCTGCGGGCCGCGGTTCGCCGTCAGGGCGCCCAAGCCCAGGGCGAGGCCCGCTTTCCGGCCCACGAACTAAAGAAGCCTCCTGAGGCGGTTTATCACACCCTCCAGCACGCCCTGAAGCTGGCCTTTTACCAGGCCGGCGTCTCTCTGCTGGGCCAGCAGCCCCCCTGGGGGGCCCTCACCGGGGTGCGCCCGGTGAAGCTGCCCACCCGCGCCATGGCCGCCGGGGCCACCCCGGCCCAGGCCCAGGCACAGCTGGAGGAGGAGTACCATGTCTCCCCCCAGCGGGCCCGTTTGGCGGTGGACTGCGCCAAGGCCAGTCTGGCCGCCCAGCGTGCCCTGGGAGAGGGGGAGGTGTCCCTCTATATCGGCATCCCCTTCTGTCCCACCCGGTGCGCCTACTGCTCCTTTGTCTCCGCCGACGTAGGCCGGACGCTGAAGCTGGTGGACCCCTATGTGGAGCAGCTGGAGGAGGAGATCGGCGCCATGGGCCGCCTGCTCCGGGAGCTGGGCCTTTCGGTGCGCTCCTTCTACATGGGGGGCGGCACCCCCACCACCCTGTCCGCGCCCCAGCTGGAGCGCCTGTTGGGCCGCTGCCATCAGGCTCTGCCCCTGGAGGGCTGCACTGAGTACACGGTGGAGGCCGGACGGCCGGACACCATTACCCGGGAAAAGCTGGAGGTGCTGAAAGATCAGGGCATTGGCCGCATCTCCATCAATCCCCAGACCCTGGAGGACCCCGTTCTCCAGGCCATCGGCCGGCGGCACACCGCCCGGGACATCCTGGAGGCCTACAACTTGGCCCGGGAAGTGGGCTTTGCCTCCATCAATATGGACCTGATTGCCGGACTGCCCCGGGACAGCTTCGAAGGGTTCCGGCGCTCCCTGGAGGGGGTCATGGCCCTCTGCCCGGAAAATATCACCGTCCACACCCTGGCTTTGAAAAAGGGCTCCACCCTGATGGAGCGGGGCGGAGCCATGCCCTCGGGGGAGGAGACTGCCCATATGCTGGACTTCTCCCGGGAGACCCTGTCCGCCGGGGGCTATCTGCCCTATTACCTCTACCGGCAGAAGTATATGTCGGGCTCCCTGGAAAATGTGGGCTGGATGGAAGAGTTTCAAACCGTCATCTCCCTGGGAGGGGGCGGGGTAACCAAGCTCATCGAGCCAAACAGCGGGAAAATTCTCCGCCTTACCAACCCCAAATATCCCCACGACTACCTGTCCGCCCAGGAAAAGCTGGCACAGCAGCGGGGGGAAATTGCCGCGTTTTTTGCCCCCTGACGGGGCGGCGGCCAACTGGAAAGGAGCGCCTATGGCTTACCAACTGCAGGAAATCAACAAGCGGATTCAGAGCGATGTGAAGGAGTTTCTGGCCGAGTGTGACCAGGCCTACAACCAGCGGGTCTCCCTGGCTGCGGACAAGATCCTGTCCAACCTGGAACACAGCCCCATTGTGCTCCTGTCCGGCCCCTCCGGTTCGGGCAAGACCACCACGGCCATGAAAATTGCCGAGGAGCTCCAGCGCCGGGGCGTGGGCTCCCGGGCAGTGGCTATGGACAACTACTTCAAAACCCTCAACCGCAAAACCGCTCCCCGCACCCCTGAGGGAGACATCGACTATGAATCCCCCCTGTGTATGGACATGGAGCTGCTGGATCAGCACTTTTCCGCCCTGTCCCGGGGAGAGGAGATCATCATTCCCAAGTTTGAGTTCGCCCGCCAAATGCGAAACGACTCCCTGGGCACCCCCATGAAGCTGGAGAAAAACGAAATTGCCATTTTCGAGGGTATCCACGCCCTGAACGACGACATCGCCGGCCGCCACCCGGAGGCCACCAAGCTCTATATTTCCGCCCGCTCCAACGTGAACGAGGGGGCCATCCTCCGCTTTAAGGGCACCTGGATGCGCCTGACCCGCCGGGCGGTGCGGGACTATAACTTCCGGGGCACCGAGGTGGCCGAGACGCTGGACATGTGGGCCAACGTCCGCCGGGGGGAAAAGCTCTACATCTCTCCCTTCAAAAACCGGGCGGACATCGTCTTTGACTCCTCGTTGCCCTATGAGGTGTCTGTCATGAAGAACTACGCCGTGCCCATCCTGCGCAGCGTCCCTGAGGACAACGAGCGCCACGACGAGATGCTCCAGCTCATTGACGCCTTCCGCTACTTCCAGCCCATCGACCCCGCCCTGGTGGCCAAGGACTCCCTGCTGCGGGAGTTTATTGGCGGCGGGAGCTACAAATATCACTAAGTCCGTTCCCTTTTGATGATTCCAAACTATTTGGAGTGATTTCTCTTGACCTATCAACCTACCTACAACTCCCGGGACGAGCGCTATAAAAGCCCCTATGGGGCCGTGTCCTCCGGAACCGCAGTGCGCTTTTCCCTCCGCCCGCCCCGGGTCGAGGGCTTTTCCCACGCTGTGATGACCGCCCGGTTTGAAAGCTGGGACAACAAAACGGTTACCCTGCCCATGCCCTGGCAGGGCTTTGAGTTAAGCCAGGACGTCTTTACCACCCAGCTGGATACCCAGGGCTATGTGGGTCTGGTGTGGTACTCCTTCAAACTGGAGCGGCTGGACGGGCGCAAGCAGGAGCTGGGCCCCTATCAGCTCACCGTGTACGACGGCTCCCAGTCCGTGCCCGCCTGGTTTGGAGAGGGTGTCACCTATCAGATTTTCCCTGACCGCTTCTGCCGCAGCCGCATCCCCGACCCCACCGGCCTGGTGGGAGGGCGCAGCGTCCACCAGAATTGGGAGGATTCCCCCGAGTACCGTCCCAATCACAAGGGCGAGGTGCGCAACCGGGACTTTTTCGGCGGTGACTTCAAGGGTGTGATGGAAAAGCTGGACTATCTGAAGAGCCTTG
>CAUFAM010000168.1 GCA_959022875.1 uncultured Oscillospiraceae bacterium
CCACCTCCTTGGCCGCCACCAGCATCAGGTCGGCCAGCTCGTCGATGACCACCACAATGGCGGGCATCTTTTCCATGCCCTCGGTCTTGGCGGCCAGGGCATTATATTCCTCCAGCTTGCGCACGCCCACCTCGGAGAAGGTGCGGTAGCGCTTCATCATCTCGGTCACCGCCCACTGGAGGGCGCCGGCGGCCTTCTTGGGGTCGGTGACCACGGGGATGAGCAGGTGGGGAATGCCGTTGTAAATACCCAGCTCCACCATCTTCGGGTCCACCATAATAAGGCGCACCTCTTCGGGGGTGGCCTTATACAGGAGGGAGATGATCAGTGAGTTGGTACACACCGACTTACCGGAGCCGGTGGTACCGGCGATGAGCAGGTGGGGCAGCTTTCCGATGTCCCCCACGATGGCCTGTCCGCTGATGTCCTTGCCCACGGCAAAGGAGATCTTGGACTTGCTGCCCGTAAAGGTGTTGGAGCCAATGACCGAGTGGATGGACACGGGCGAGACCACCTTGTTGGGCACCTCAATGCCTACCACGGAAATCTTATCCGGGATGGGGGCAATGCGCACGCCGGTGGCGCCCAGAGCCAGGGCGATGTCGTCGGCCAGGTTGGTAAGCTTATTGAGGCGCACGCCCTGGTCCAGCTCCAGCTCATACCGGGTGACCGAGGGGCCCCGGACCACATTGACGATATTGGCCTCGATGCCAAAGGAGCGGATGGTGTCGGACAGGCGCTGGCGGTTGGAGTTGAGCTCCCCCAGGGCCTCTCCCCCGATGTCGCCGCTCCCCTCCTTCAGCAGGGACAGGGGTGGATACTGATAGGGCACGGAGCCCTGCTCCATGGTCTGGCGGATGTCCTGGGCCACCTGGGCCGCCTGGGCCCGGGCCTCCTCATGGGTGACTTTCTCCATCTCCGGCTGAGCGGCGGGAGCGGGAGGCTCCACACTGGGGACAGAAGGCTTAGGCTCTTCCACCGGCGGAGCGCTTTGAACCTTGGGCTCCCCGGGCGGGGGCGCGGTCACAGGGGGCACCACCGGAATAGGCTGTGGCGCCTCAGGCAGGTGCTGGGGCTGCTCCGGCTCGGGCTGTGGCTCGGGGGGCTGCTCCTGCTTCACCTTGGGCTGGAGGAGCAGATCGGGGGCAGGCACCCGGGGGGTGCGGTTGAAGAAGCCCCGCTTCTCCTCCTTTTTGGGCTCCTGGCCCACCAGGGGGCCGTCGTCCACAGGGATGTCAATGGGAGAACGGGCAGTGGCCTTGGGGGCGGGGATCTCCTCCTGCGCCGCTTCCCGGCGGCCCTTCCGGGGGGCAGGTTCCGGTTCCGGCTCATAGTCATACTCCGGCCGGTCGGTAAACCAGCGCACCACGTCCCCCACCGTACGGTGGAAGGCGGCAAGGCCCACCACGGCCCCCAGCAGTACAAAGAGAATGGTAGAACCGATGGGAGTAAAGAGGGCCACAAAGCCCTGGGCAATGACGCCGCCCAGACCGCCGCCCGACTTCAGCTCCATGCCGCTGGCCACCAGCGTGCCCCACAGCTTGGTGTCCCAAGGCAGGGGGTCTACCAGCAGCCCATGAACCAGACAGGAAAAAAACAGGGGCAGCAGCAGCGCGCAGGTGAGGCGCAGGCGCACCGGACGCCCCCGGTGGAAGGCCAGAATATAGGCCCCCAGCAGCAGGGCGGGGGGCATGAGCCAGAAGCCGTAGCCCAAAAGGCCCTTCACCAGGTTACAGAACCAGTGGATGAAGATCCCCTCGGTATTGAAGTAGCCAAAAGCCGTGAAAATGGCCAGCAGGAAGCAAACCACGCCCCCCAGCTCCCGGCGGATGGGGCGGCTTTTGGAGGCGGGCTGACTTCTCCGCCCGCCCCCCTTCCCCCGGGTGGAGGAAGCGGTTCGCTTTCCGCCGGACGAAGACCTGGAGCGGCTGCTCCCGGTTTTCTTTTGTGTGGATGCCATAAACTCTCGTTCCTTTCCGGAGACGGGCTCAGGCGGCGGGGACCAGGGTCCAGCCCAACAGGGTCAGGACCAGGAACACCGCTCCCGCGGCCCAGCAATAATAGGCGAAGGCGCCGAACTTGCCCTTGGAAGCCAGCAGATTCACAAGGCCGATGGCAAAGTAGCCCACCACTCCGGCGATGACCATGCCCAGGAGATACTTGGGCAGGGTGCCCTCAGGGAGGGGCTCGGCGGCCTGAATGGTCTTGATGACCTTCAGCAGGGTGGCTCCCAGCACGGCGGGCAGGGACATGAGGAAGGAATAGCGCACGGCAAACTTCCGGTCAAAGCCACGGGCCATACCGGCGGAGATAGTGCAGCCCGACCGGGACAGGCCGGGGATGGTGGCAAAGCCCTGGGCCACGCCCACCAGCAGCACGTCTACCAGGGTAGCATTCCGGGCGGTCTTCCGGCCCTGATTCATCCGGTCGGAGAAAAAGAGGATGCAGCCGGTGACCAGCAGGGCGCAGCAGACAAAGATGGGGTTGGAGCCAAAGGCCTCCACCTTACTCTCAAAGGGCAGCACCAGGAAGAGGGGCAGCGTGCCTACCACAATGAGCAGCACCAGCCGCCGGGCCTCCGGAGGATTCCCCTGGGAGGGGCTGCGGGAAAAGAGAGAGGCAATCCCACGGAAAAACTCTACGATCATCTCCATAACATCCTGGAAGTAGTAGATACATACCGCCAGCAGAGTGGCAAAGTGGAGCAGGATGTTGAAGAGGTTATCCGGCTCTTCCATGCCGAAGAAGTGCTGGAACAAGGTCAGGTGCCCGGAGCTGGAAATGGGCAGAAACTCGGCCACGCCCTGGACAAATCCCAGGACGGCAGACATTAAGTAGGTCAAAATCAGATCCCCCTTGAAGTGTTGTTCGCCTCAATGGACGCTATTACTATATTACCACAAAGGGGAAAACAATTCCAGTCTTTTATAAATGAGTTATGTCAACTTTTAAAGGGAGCTCCGCCGCTCCCGCGGCGGGCCCTCGTTTGTCACTTGGAATTGCTGATTTGTCCATACAACTCCTCCAGGGCGTCGGACAGTCCGCCGATCCGGTCGATGAGCCCCAGCTCCACCGCCTCCTCCCCATAGATGACGCTGCCCACATCGGCGGCCAGCTCTCCGGTCTGGAGCATAAGCCTTGTAAAGTCTTCCCGCTTCACGCGGCTGTTGGCGGTCACGAACTGGATAATACGCTCCTGAATCCGCTCAAAGTAGTAAAAGGTCTGAGGCACCCCGATGACCAGACCGTTGAGTCGCACCGGGTGGATGGTCATGGCCGCCGAGGGGGCGATGAAGGACACCTTGGCCGACACCGCCAGAGGCACGCCGATGGAGTGGCTGCCCCCCAACACCAGGGAGACCGTGGGCTTTGACATGGAGGCGATAAGCTCGGAGATGGCAAGGCCCGCCTCCACGTCTCCCCCGCCGTTGTTGAGCAGAATGAGCAGCCCGTCAATCTGGTCGCTCCCCTCCACCGAGGCCAGCAGGGGCAGCACATGCTCATACTTGGTGCTCTTGCTGGTCTGGGGCAGGAGCTGGTGGCCCTCAATCTGGCCCACGATGGTGAGTACATAGATGGTTCCCCGGTCGGTGCGAATCAAAGAAGAACCCAGATCCACAATGGGCTGGAGGCCCTCCTCTCCCCCCTGTGCCTGAATGGTTTCGTCCATAATAATCCCTCCTGTTCCCGGTTAGCATGTGCCGGTAGGAAGGATTTTAGCCAAAATAGACGTCTCTACTTTCCGTAGGTTGTATTTTTTTCGTCCTTGGAGCATAATGGCCCCAACGAAAGGAGTTTTGCCCTCATGGACAACCTGCAATTTGGGGCCTTTGTGGCCCAGCTGCGAAAAGAACGAAATCTCACCCAAAAGGAGCTGG
>CAUFAM010000169.1 GCA_959022875.1 uncultured Oscillospiraceae bacterium
CATTGCCCGCCAGGCTGAGCTCCAGGGCCATAAGGGCATTTTCTACCGCAAGGCCGATTTTCGCCGCGCAGCTGGCTTTGGCTCCGTCACACACCATGCCGCCCAGAGTCTCAATGCTGTTGGTGATGGTGTCGCATAGGATCGGATAGATCCGGTCCTGCTCTCCCGTCTGGTTCAGGCGCATATAGGCCACCCCGCAGGCGGCTCCCGTGGCGGCGCTGGTGGCCCCACAATAGGCGCTCAGGCTGCCGATATACTTCTTCTGGTGGACGCTGAGAAGGTTACCCAGCACCAGTGCCCGGTACAGCAGGTCCTTGTCCACCTGCCAGGCTTTTCCGTAAATTACGATGGGCATGGTGACGGTAATCCCCTGGTTTCCGCTGCCGCTGTTAATGACCACCGGCAGCGAACACCCGCTCATACGCGCATCACTTCCCGCAGCGGCGGCCGCCCTGGCCTGGAGGCGAACCTTGTTCAGACCGCTGGCATGTTCCGCGTTTTCCATCAGAATCCGCCCGGTCTCCACGCCGTAATTGCCCTTCAGTCCCTCATCGGAGATGGCGGTATTATAGGCAATCTGCCGCTCCAATAGTTCCCGCACATCCTCCAGACGCACCTCATTGGCAAATTCCAGGATGTTGGCCACGTTGAGCCGCATCCGGTCGGCCCCCTCCTGGAGCTTTTCCTGGCCGGGCTGGGGACGGTTGTTCAAAAGAACCTGTCCATCCCGCACCATATAGGTGATGTTATTGTGGTGCTCCTGGATCTCGATGGAGGCCGTATGCTCCTCTCCCTCCAGCTCCACCACAATATAGAGGTTGTCCACGCCCTCTACCAGTTCACAGGTACAAAATCCCCGGCTCACCAGGGCCCGGGTTGCGGCAATATCCTCCGGGGTGACCGTCTCCAGAACGGCCAGTTCCCGCTCCGGGTCGCCGCCCACAATGCCCAGCGTCGCCGCCACATCAATCCCCCGCATACCGCCGGAGTTGGGGACGATAACGCCCTTTACATTTTTAATGATATTGCCGCTGCATTTTACCACACAGCGCCGGGGCTTCTCCCCCAGCAGCTGCCGGGCCTTTGCCCCTGCATAGGCAATGGCAATGGGCTCGGTACAGCCCAGGGCCACCAGCAGCTCCTCCTGAAGGATTTTTAAATGATTGTCGTACAGTGTCTGTTCCATCGGGTTATTCTCCTGCTTCGTGTAATCTCAGAGAAGGGGCGCCCCCTCCTCCCTTTTTTCCTCTGTCACTATTGTATCCGCAACCGCCCCGGGTGTAAAGGGCACACAGTTCCCCCAATGAAATTTCATTGTTGATTTTGCCCAAAAACAAGAAAAGAGCGCGGAAGGAAGCTCCTTCCGCGCTCTCCTATGAGCAACGAATCAGCAAAGTCCCGTCAGAACAAACTCAGACAGCTCCTTGCCCAGCTGGCACAGCAGACGACGCATATTCTCCTGCTGTGCGTTCCCCTCCAGGGTGGCACACACGTGCTGCCGCTCCCCTTCGGTGGTCAGCGTCAGGTTCGAAACCACAATGCCGTTGAGGGCGGCCATGTTGGCAAACAGGGCCAGCTTGGGCTCCCCGGAACCACAGGTAAAGGACACCTGGATCTGGGTATGAGGAGCCGTCAGATCCAGACCGGCCTCATTGCCCAGCTTCTCCAGCACCTGCCGGCGCATTTCAGGCAGCAGGCCGTACTGGTAGCGGCGGCTGATGCTCATCAGCAGCAGCAGGAAATAGGCATACTCATCCTTCCGCTCGGGGGCCACGTCAGCGGTGCGCCCGGCGATAATGGCGTCCTCCCGGGACTGGACAAACACGTCCCCTCCGGTCTTGGCCTTCTCCTGAGCTACCTGCTGGGCGCAGTCCATGCGCTCCAGAAAGAGCTTCTTCACCTGAGTATCCACTGCATCAATGTGGAGTCTGATTTCATCCAACGACATATTTTGTTCCCTTCTTTCCTGACGTTTACACAAGCGCGCCCTGTCTGCGCAGCTCCGCCTGGATGTTGTTCACATCCACGCTACCCTCCCGGGCCTGGCAGGCAGCCGCCACACCGGCGGCATGTCCGGTGGCAAAGCAGGTGCCCATAACCCGGGTAGCCGCATGGGCCACCGCATCGGTGGAAATCATACGGCCCGCGCCGTAGAGGTTTTCCAGGTCGGCCGAGCGCAGCGCTCCCAGCGGCACATCAAAATAGCTGGCGCCGGGTACGTCCAGATAGACGCCCATCTTATTGGTATCCTTATGGATTTCCGGCTTCCAGCCGCCCCGTGCAACGGTGTCGGGACGCTTGCGGCGGTTGAGCACATCGTCCGCGGTAATGATGTCCCGGCCCACCAGGCGCCGGGTCTCACGCAGGCCAACGGCGGGGCCAATCACGGCCAGCTCACTGTGCTCCATGCCGGGCATGAACTCCTTCAGCGCCTTGGCATAACTGAGCGCCTGCTCCCGGGTCTCCCGCTCCATCTCCGTGAGGGCCTTGGCAGACAGCCCGGTCACCTCGGCGCTGGGCAGCAGTACACTGACAATCTGGGAGTCATCCAGCTTCAGGACAAACCCCTTCTCCTTGGGCAGATTGGGGATACCGGCCTGCCGGGCCTGAGCCACCGCTCTGCCCACGGCCGCCGGGGTCATCTCCTGGGTCACATCCACACCGCTCAGACGGAAGGGCTGAGCGCCCACCTGGACATTGCCCTGGCTGTCTCCCCACTGGGTGGAGGCCCCGGCCATACGGGCCAGGTTGGCATCGCCGGAGGTATCTACAAAGACCGCAGCCTTTACAGTGAACCATCCCTCGTCATCGGCGCAAGTAACGCTCTGAATCTTCCCATCTTCCACCTGGGCGTCGATGACCAGGGCATGGAGCAGGCAATCCACTCCCACTCTGCTCAGCAGCCGGTCCAGGGCACATTTCAGATATTCGGGCTTAAAGTTGATGTTTCGGTTTCCTGCCGCGGAGACGATCTCCCGGTAGGTGGAGCCCAGACGCCCCATTTCCTCCAGTACCAGGTCGCCTACGCCGGCCACCACCCGGACGGGGTCCTCCCCGCAGGTGTAAAAGCCGCAGAAAGCTCCGACGCCTGAATGGGTGGCCTCGCCGCCCAGATAGGCGTTGCGCTCGATCAGCAGGGTTTTGGCGCCGGCCTGGGCCGCTCCCACTGCCGCGGAAACACCCGCGGTACCCCCGCCTACCACGACAACGTCATACTGATATTCTCTGGTTATGGTATTGGACATAGGTTCCTCCTTGTTTCTGTGCTCAGCCAATGATCAGCGCACCCAGAGGGTAGGCCACAAAGGTCAGAACCAAAATTGCCATTACAGCAAATACGCCGCCCCACACAAACATGGAGGTGGTGGTGGTCCAGCCGGAACCAATGGCCACGGTATTGACCGTGCTCTGGCCGGCGGGAGTCATGTTGCAGACTGCGGCGGCAAAGCCCACCATGCAGACCACCGCGCCCACACTCACCGTACCGGCAGGCAGAGCAGTCAGCACGGACAGAGCCACAGCGCTTACCACGGTAGTGGTCACGATGTTGGAGGAGAAGTTGGTCTCCAGAACAGCCCAGGTCATGAAGAACAGGATCATGCCGGTTACAGGCAGGGCAACGGTCACAGGAGACAGGGTAGCGGTGAGCCAATCGCTGATGCCGATGTCGGCGTTGGTCATGCAGGAACCCAGCCAGGTGGCCGCGCCAGTCATCAGGATGCTGCCCCACAGAATACCCTTGGAGGTAACTTCCTTAAAGTTGAGAATCCGCTGGCCATCCACCTTGCACACAAAGAGGATCACACAGCCCAGCAGAGGAGGCATAGCAGTGGTCCAGCCATTGATGAGGGAATA
>CAUFAM010000170.1 GCA_959022875.1 uncultured Oscillospiraceae bacterium
CCTGCCCCTCCTCCACGGGGGCCTCCACCGATTCATAGGGGATGGTGATGCGGGTTTCGATCTGCTCCAGATCCATGTCTTTGGGGAGGGTGCGGGTGATGGAGCCCTGGGGCTTGAGGTTGACCTCGTCCGCCTGGCGGGACAGGGTCACGGCCACCTTGGCCACAGGCTCGTCGCTCTGGGTGATGGTGACCCGCTTGAAGTTGCTGAAGCCCCACTTGAGCAGGCGGGCACTCTCCACCAACTGGCCCTGGCGGGGCTGGTCATAGCCCTCTTGCTCCATGGGGCCGGAGCCAAGGATGACAGACACCAGCAGGGTGTCCCCGTCCTCCGCCGCGGATACCAGACAGCGTCCGGCCTGATCGGTGGTGCCGGTCTTGCCGCCAATGCACTTATCGTACACATAGCCGGAGTAGTACCAGTTGGAGATCAGACCGTTGGTGTTGTAAATCAGCCGCTCCTCCGACATGTTGGTGGCGGGGACGGTGTAGCTGACGCTGCCGATGATGGTGCGGAAGAGGTCATACTCCAGTGCCTTCATCATCATCAGCGCCAGGTCATAGGCGGTGGTGTAGTGGTCGTCCTCGTGAAGTCCGTTAGGATTTGTAAAGTGAGTTCCCTTGCAGCCCAGCTCCCCGGCCCGGCGGTTCATGTGCTCCACAAAGGCCTCGATGGACCCGTCTACCGCCACGGCCAGAATGTTGGCCGCCTCGTTGGCAGAGGGGAGCAGCAGGCAGTAGAGAAGATCCTTTACCGACAGGGTCTCTCCCACCTTGATGTTGGCGGTGGAGGCTCCGGCCACCATGCCCTGGTTGGTGGTGTCTCCGGCGGTGACCATGGTGTCGGCGGAGATGGTGCCCTCCTCAATGGCCTCGATGACCAGAAGGGCGGTAAGTACCTTGGTCAGACTGGCGGGATAGGCCTTTTCGTAGGCGCTGTCCTCATAGAGAATCTCGTTGTAGTTGGCATCCATCAAAATGGCGTGGGTGCAGAAAAGGTTCAGGTCGGTCTCTTCGGCTGCGGCGGGGAGGGCGAAGAGCGACAAGAGGATGGGACAGGTCAGCAGGAGGCTGAACAGGCGGAAAAAATATTTTTTCATAGGAAATTCTCCATAGGTATGTTATACTGGTCTCAATTGGACAAGGTAAATGGCAATATGTAAACATTATAGCAAACCTGTCTGAGCTGTGCAAGTGTCAAAAGGAGGAGAATCATGGCGCAAATGCCCACATATGAAAAGGTAGTGGCGGCGTTGACGGCCGGTTTCGTCCTCTTTACCGGAGGCTGGATATGGTGCTGCAACCAGAGCCGCGGAGAATATCAGGTGACCGTAATGGAGCGCCGGGCGGACGAGGCGACGGTGTTGTCTTCCCAGGCGCCTCAGCCGGAGGACAGTACGCCCGACAGCCTTATGCCCGGTGAGACCATTAACTTAAACACCGCCGATGCCTATGAGCTTCAGCGCCTGCCGGGAATTGGAGAAAAGCGGGCGGAGGACATCATCGCCTACCGGGAGGCCAACGGCCCCTTTGAGACGGTGGAGCAGCTGGATGAGGTGCCCGGCATTGGACAGGGAATTCTGGATGGGCTGCGGGAGTATGCCGCAGTGGACTGAAGGGAAGCAAGGAGAAGAACATGGCAAAGATTTTAGTGGTAGATGACGAGCAGGTGCTGGTCAAGGGAATTAAATTCAACCTGGAGCATGAGGGCTACCAGGTGGAAGTGGGCTACGACGGAGAGCAGGCGGTGGAGCTGGCCCGGGAGGGGCGGTTCGACCTGATTTTGCTGGATCTGATGATGCCCAAGATTGACGGGCTTCAGGCCTGTATGCGCATTCGTGAGTTTTCCAACGTGCCGGTCATCATGCTCACTGCCAAGGGCGAGGATGCCGACAAGATCATGGGATTTGAGTGCGGGGCAGACGACTACATCACCAAGCCCTTCAACATTCTGGAGCTGAAGGCCCGGGTGCGGGCCCTGCTGCGCCGCTCCGGCGCCGCCGTGCAGAAGGCGGGGGGCGGAGAGCTGGTGGCGGGTCACATCCGCCTGGACCCCGGCGAGCGCTCTGCCTGGCGGGACGGGACGCCGGTGGAGCTCACGGCAAAGGAATTTGACCTGATGGAGCTGCTCATGCGAAACCCCGGACGGGTGTATTCCCGGGAAAACCTCCTGAATGTAGTGTGGGGCTATGAGTATATCGGAGACTACCGCACTGTGGACGTCCATGTCCGCCGCCTGCGGGAAAAGCTGGAGCTGGATCCGGCCAACCCGGAATATATCCGCACCAAATGGGGGGTTGGCTACTATCTCAGCGGACGCAAGGAGAACTGACGGATGACAGGGAACGGGGGTGAGGCTATGGCCGGGCCGAAACAGAATAAAGCGCCCTTTTTTTCCTCCCTGCAGGTGAAGTATGCCATGAGTTACCTGGTGATTTTTGCGGTGGTGCTGGTGCTGCTCAACACCTATCCGGTCATCGCCTCCCAGGAGCTGCTGGTCAATTCCAAGCGGGATTCCCTGAAAAACCAGGCGGCGGGGATGGGGTCGGCCCTGATGGAGCTGGAGACCCTGTCGGCCGACCAGGTGTCCAGGGTGATGACCATGCTGGACAGCATGGGCCTGGACCGGATTCTGGTCACAGACCCGTCTGGGCTCATCCTCTATGACAGCACCCGCAAGACCGACGAGGAGGAACAAAACCAGGAAGAACGGTATGAGTACGCCCTGTTTCAGGAGATTGTCTCCGCCCTGTGGGGCAACGACGTCTTCTATTCCCGGTATGAGGACAGCAAGCTCATTTCCACCGCCGCCTCCCCCATTATGTACCGGGGCGTGATCATCGGGGCCATCTACATTCTTGAAATTGACGAGGCCCAGGGGACACTGCTGCTGAACCTCCAGCAGAACCTGCGCAGCATCTCCCTGGTCATTGCGGCGGTGACCTTGGTCATGAGCGCCTTTTTCTCCAAAATGCTCACCGCCCGCATGGCGGCCCTGCTCCGGGCCATCCGGATTGTGGGGGAGGGGGAGTACGGCCACAGGCTCCAGCCGGTGGGCCGGGACGAGCTGGCCCAGCTGGCCGAGGAATTTAACCACCTCACCGACCGCCTCCAGACCACCGAGGAGGTGCGCCGGCGCTTTGTCTCCGACGCCAGCCATGAGCTGAAGACCCCTCTGGCCTCCATCCGCCTGCTCAGCGACTCCATCCTGCAAACAGATCAGATGGACCCGGAGATGGTCCGGGACTTTGTCTCCGACATCGGCAAGGAGGCCGAGCGCCTGACCCGCATTACCGAGCACCTGCTGGCCCTCACCCGGCTGGACAGCCTGCCCGCGGGGCAGACGGAGGCGGTGGATCTGGGGCAGGTGACACGGCGGGTGGCCGGTATGCTCGCTCCCGTGGCCGATGCCGCCGGGGTGAGTATTGAACAGAACCTGAAGCCCGGGTGCATCGTCTTGGGCACCGAGGATGACATGTATCAGATCTGCCATAACCTGGTGGAAAATGCCATCAAATATAATTTTGCGGGAGGAAAGGTCTTTGTAGAGGTGTACCCCGACGGGGACCAGATCCTGCTGGAGGTGGGGGATACGGGCATCGGCATCCCCGATGAGGACCTGCCCAAGGTCTTTAACCGCTTCTACCGGGTGGACAAGGCCCGTTCCCGGGCCGCCGGAGGTACAGGCCTGGGGCTGTCCATTGTGCGGGACACGGTGCGCCGCCACGGCGGCTGGGTTACCGCCCGGCCCCGGCACCCTGAGGGAAGTATTTTCACCGTGGGCTTTCCCCGGTATGACCCGGAGCAGGCCCCGGAGAAGGGAGGGGAGCCATGAAAGGCAAAGGAA